>NZ_JANJPM010000026.1:0-41114 GCF_026222585.1 Staphylococcus sp. SUC_1.2
ATAGCGAGGTATCTTAGGTTTAGTATTAATTATTATTAAATTAATCAGTTAAACTGTCTACAATAACCATTTCATCATAGTTAATTGCCTCACGTAATTTTAAAGCTGTCGCTTCTGTAATCTCTTCATCACTAATAAGTTCAGTTAAAATACGACGTTGCTCTCTTAAAGCATTCAACTTAATTTTAGTAATTGAATCTTCAGAACGTGTGTTAAAGAAGTTAGATGGTGATAAGTTGTCTATTCTCATTAAATATCCATCACATATCATACCCACTTCTAATTTATTATCTTCATTTGCCTCTTTAACAAGTCGGCTTACAACATTATAATGGACTCTTTTATTGATTTTAGAAAGTTCCATTAAGTTTTCAGTAACACTTAATGATGAAGCTGCATTTGTACGTGTACGAATATGACGTTTCAAAAGTAATCCTCTAATTCCAACAATAATACGACGACTGAGTGAAGCTTGTCTATAAACTTGTGTACGTTCAGCAAATCGCATATAGTTTTCTAACATGCTTTCCGTAATTTCGCCTTCATCTGCTAATTTTTCAAGCGTTTTTGTTTCTACGTTAAAAGCAATTCGTTGTAAACGTTCCAGCTCTTTTGAATTCTCGTCATCTTTTTCTACTGATTTTAGGAAAGTTAATTTATCATGATATTCTTTAATAACATTTCCATATCGATAGCTTGTTTCAAATGAGGAACGTTTGTTTAAATAATCAATCACGTGTTCTAAAATATAAATTCTTGCTTCTTTAAAATTCATACTTCCTATTTTAGGTTGAGGTGCATTTTTCGTAACAAAAGGTAAAATGATTTGTGCAATCACTAAGCTTAAGATAACCATACCTGAAGAAATAAAGAGTAAGTCATTACGATACTTAAATGACTCATGATTTTCTAAATAGTAAGGTAACGTTAATGCGATTGCGAGTGAAATTGTTCCATGAACACCACAAAAAGTCATAATTAACGCATACATACTTCGTTTAGGGGGTTTCTCTTTCGTATTTGTTCCATCATCATTCATTAATTTTTGGAATGGACTGACTGATAGATAAAATAAAGGATATAGTACATAAACCCAAATAAATCTAAATACATATACAGCCAATGCTACTAATAAAGTAATTCCTATTAAGAAAAGTAAGTTATGTGGTTCACTTTTAATAATTTTTACAATGACTTCCGGCACTAAGAAGCCAAGTATTGAGAATACAAAACCATTTAACGCATAGCCTAAAATATTCCACGTATGGTTATAACTTAGTTGAAGGCGTGTACGTGTTTGAGCAATACGGTCACGTTCAAAACCATGAACAAGTCCGGCTACTACAGCAGCAATAATACCTGAAGCATGGAATAGTTCTGCCACAAGATAGGTTACAAAAGGTGTTAACAATTGAAGAAATACAAACATATTAATATTTTCAATACCACGTCGTGTTAATGTTAGACGGAATCGAACAAGTAATATACCGATTAACAATCCTACAATGGCCCCTCCTATTGAAGCAATTAAGAATTGTTGAATCGCTTCAAATAATGAGAAAGCGCCAGTAACAAGTACCCCTACTGCTATTTTAAATGAAATGATACCTGCAGCATCATTTAATAAAGACTCACCTTCTAAAATCGTCATTGCACCTTTTGGTAATACTTTACCTTGAGTAATAGCTTGCACTGCCGGAGCATCGGTAGGACAGAGAATTGCGGCAATCGCAAACGCTGCACCAATTGGTAAATCTGGCCATACTAAGTGAATAAATAACCCTACACCTATGACGGTAGTAATTACTAAGCCTAATGCCATTAACATGACAGGTTTAATATATCTTCGTAAATGTACCCTAGATACATTAACACCTTCAACAAATAATAAAGGTGCAATGGTAGCTAGCATAAAGAGTTCAGAATCAAAATTGAATTCAACTGGTACAGGCAATATAAAGAGGATCATTCCTAATATGATTTGAATAAATGCAAGAGGTACTTTAGGAATAAAAGTATGAACAAAGGAGCTTACAATAACAACAGCTAGAAATATGAGAATCGTTTCAAATATTTCCAAACTTTCACCCCATTATTTCATATTTAATTTGAGATATAAGATACATTATCATCTTATTTATTCTAAACGTATGTAGTTATTATCTACCGTTCTTATGCTCTCAATTTAATATCAATTTTATCATTAAACTATATTCAGATTAACTAACTTGCACTTTCAAAATAATTCACTTAAAAATTATTAAGATATGCAATTATTCTTCTAAATCTTCAATATTTTTATCACCATGTTGTTTTCTTTCTTCAGCTCTATGTTTTTTAATATCATAATACAGTTTTTCTCGTTGTTCTTCTCTTTTTTTAGCACGACTTTTTAACTCATCTGTTGTATTAAATTCTTTTGAACTTAATAAAATGGAAGATTGTCTTGGTGCATCATCTTTTCTATACATGTATGCTCCAGTTCGATAAGCTGCTCTAGCAACAAGGTGCATACCAACAGGAGATGTTAAATTAATAAAGACAATGGATAATAACAAACGAACACTAAAGAAACCTTGCACCGTTGTAAAGTATATTAATGCCCCGATTAAAGTAAGTAATACAGAAAGCGTTGAACTTTTCGTGGAAGCATGACTACGTAAAAAAACATCTTGAAATTTTACAATGCCTATTGCACTAATCACTGCAATAATACTTCCTAGAAAAATAAGGATAGACGCAATCAACTCAGTGACGCTTTTTATGAGTTCCATTGAATACCCGACCTCCTCCAATAAATCTAGAAATAGATACAGAGCTTACAAATGAAATGATCGCAATCAACATAATTGAATCTAAGTACGCATCAGTATCATAAATCACGCTAACCACCCCAACAATGCACATAATGACGGCACTGGCTGCATCAAATGCTACAACTCTGTCTGCTGTTGTAGGACCTTTAATCAAACGAAACAATCCAATAATAAATGCAATACCAAATAATATTAAAGCTCCTGTACTAAAAAAGTTAGTCATCGCTTGGATCATCGTGACACCTCCATAATTAAACGTTCATATTGTTTAATACTTTTTAACAAATTAGCTTTTTCATTTTCAGAAATGTCTATACTATGAATAAAAAATTTATTGGTTAATTTTGAAATTCTAATCACTGTCGATCCAGGCGTAATAATAATTAAAATGGTTAAAAATGTAATGGCCCAATCACTTTTTAACTCTGTTTCATATGTGAGAAGACCAGGATTCATATCTTTTGTTTTAAATAAAATATATTTAATGATACTAAGACTTGAAGTAATTAACTGATACAAATATATACCTAAAAACTTAATAGCTATCCATATTTTTACTAAATAATATTCTTGACCAAAGAATCGATGCAGTATATAAATGATAATTAATCCTATAAGATAGCCAGATACAAAGGTAGAGAATAAAAAAGAACCTTGGTCTTGAAAGAGTACCCATAGAAAAGCAATTAAGATATTCAATACAATTTGTCTCATTTATTCTCCTCCTTTAAATGCGGATTAACTAAGTGATGGAAGTAAGCATCATTTGTATTTAACTCTGTTGCATTTTTAGTAACATTCATAACAATTGGTGCCGCAAGACCCATAACTAGTACAACTACAGTTAGTATGCCAATCATACCTTTTCGATGAGCAGGTAATGGGTTGTAATCAACTTGCTCGCCATCTGCATCTCCAAAGTACATGATAAATAGTATTCTAAATAGACTATACATTGCTAAAAGACTTGTTAAAATCATGAGTGCTAATCCGATATAATTACCATTTTGAACCGCACCTTGGAAAATAAGCACTTTACCAGGGAATCCACTAAATGGAGGAACCCCGCCAATCGCGAAAATCATAACGATAAATGCTACGCCAAAGAAAGGCTCTCTCTTTGCCAAACCATATAAATACTTATATTCTCTATAACCAGACATATAAACTAAACTACCAATAATAAAGAATAATAATGTTTTTACTACAATATCGTTTGTTAGATAAAAAATAGCACCATGAATTCCAGCAAATGTATTTGATCCTAAGCCTAAAATAATAAAACCAATTGATAAAATAACTTGATATGCTGCAATTTTCTTTATGTCTTTAAATGCAATGACTCCAAAAGCACCAATAATCATTGTAATACAAGACATAAATACAAGTATTGGGTGTGTAATATTTGGATGTTGATCAAATAATAAAGTAAAGAAACGAATTAAAGCATATGCTCCCACTTTCGTCATTAAAGCTGCAAATAAAGCTGCGAGCTCAGTATTTAATACTGCATAAGCTTTAGGTAACCACATAAATAACACTAACGATGCTTTTGAACCAAATGCAATCATAAATACAATTGCAATGACAACCACCATTTCATTATTGTGAATATCATCTAAGCGTAAGGCAACTTGAGAAAAGTTTAATGTTCCTACTAATTTGTAAAGTAAGCCAATACCTAATAAAAATAACCAAGAACCAATAATATTTAAAACAACATAGATAATGGCTGCTCTTAATTGTTCTATTGATTGTCCTAATGTTACAAGCACAAATGATGCAAGTAACATAATTTCGAACATCACATAGAGGTTAAATAAATCAGAAGTTAAAAAAGCACCAATCACACCGGTAGTTAAAAATAAAATAAATGTTGGTAAGTAATAGCGATTCACACGTTTTTCAGCAGGTCCAAATCCATACGCCATAATTAAAGTCACTACAAAAGAAGCGACTGTTACCATGAGTAAACTTAAAGTATCACCTAAAAATTGAATACCAAAAGGTGCTTTCCAACCACCAAAATCTAAAGTGATTGGTTTATGATTCATCACATAAATTAATAAAGCTAGCGAAATTAGCGTATTAACCGTCATTGTTCCAATATATAAAATCTTCGAAACTCTATTTTTATTCTTCGTAAATACAAGTAATAATGCACAAAGAAGTGGTAAGAGAATCGGAAGGATTAATAAGTTACTGTTCATCATCTTCATCCTCCCTAAGCACATCAATTTCTGATTCTTTTGTAACACGATATGTTCGATAAACTAATACAAGTAAGAAAGCTGTCATACCAAAACCAATAACAATTGCAGTTAAAACAAGTGCTTGCAATAATGGATCGACATAGTTGGTATTTGAACCACGAATAAGCGGTTCTGTTACGTGGTCACTATAGTGACCCATACTCATAATAATCAAATTACCCGCATGCGTATAAATCGAAATCCCTACAATAATACGAATTAAATTTAAAGATAATATCATGTATGTCGCTAAGAATACGAGAAATCCTATGATTAGTAATAAAATAAGATTCATGATTTACCCCCACTCAATGCCAACATAATTGTGACAATCACACCCACTACTGAAAGTACTATGCCTAATTCGAAAATCGTCACTGTAGTAATATGCATTTCATTAAATATTGGTAAATGAAGTGTAAATTCACTTTGATATAAAAATGATTTGCCAAAAAAGGTAGGCGCAATTGCTGTGATTAAAGAAATAAGCGCTCCAATAATCATTAATTTTCTAAAGTCGATAGGTAAACTATCCAATACTTTTTTTACGTCGAAAGCTAAAAACATCAAGATAAAAGCTGAGCTAAAGACGAGACCACCAATAAATCCTCCTCCTGGATTATTATGACCCGCTAAATAAATGTAGAAACCAAAAGTAAGTAAAATGAATACAACAATTTTAGTTACTGTTTTTAAGACTACGTCATTTTCTTTCATCTTGACCTCTCCGATCTTTGTAATTTAATAATGTATAAATACCTAAACCAGCAATAATTAATACCAAGCCTTCAAACATAGTATCAAGTGCTCTAAAATCACCTAAAATGGCATTCACAATATTTTTACCACCTGTGAGTTCTTTTGCATTCATATAATATTTAGAAATAGTTTCTAAACCATCACCTTGTTGTGCCATAAACACAAGTGTTACCACTGCGCCTGCAAAAATGAATGCTACAACAATTTTCATCATTTCTTTTTTCTTATCTGCTTTCTTACGGGAAATATTTGGTAAGCGTGAAAAACTAACAATGAATAATATTGTAGTCATCGTCTCTACTACAAGTTGTGTTAAAGCTAAATCAGGTGCCCTCATGATTAAATAAAATAATGCAACTGAATAGCCAATAATTCCATTTAATATTACCATCGTTAAACGTTGTCTTATAAAAACAAGTGCTATACCAACAACACTGATTGAAATCGCAATCAGTACTTCTAAAGGTCCAAAGTCAGTAACATGCATTAGATGTAGTTTAGGAAACCCTACTCTTAAAAAGCCATATGCTACAAATAGTGAAAACACTAAAAGCGTAATCACATTGTAATAATTTAATCGGTTAGTCATTACACCACGAATACTACAACCAGCATAATGTTCAAATACGCTATAAGCTTTACGATAGGAATTTGTAATCGATGCTGTTTTGATTAAGCGGTGCGTTAACACTTTCCAATTTACTTTTGTTGCTAAAATAATTCCTAAAATAATAACAATGATACTAAAAATAAGCGGTAAATTAATACCATGCCACTGAGATACATGTGGTGCCATCTTATCAACTTGGATACCTAAGTTTGTGACATTTCTTAATGCAGGTAAAATAATCGGATGCGTAAAGGTATTTGGGATAAAGAAGATAACAGGTAGCATTACAGCAAAGATTATTGCTGGTAAACTGAACAACCATGGCTCATGAATATGCTTTTTAGGAACTTCTTTTTCATTAAATTCTCCCCAATATGTTTCTTTTAGCATGTAAACTGCATAGACAAAAGTGAATATACTTGCAATCACGCCTAATGCCACAATTATAATGGTTAAAGTTAAACTAAATTGCTCTAATTCAATAGATTTAACTAAAGAATCAAAAAACATTTCTTTACTTAAAAAACCATTTAAAAATGGTACTCCCGCCATTGATAATGCTGCAAGCGTCATACTCACGTGCATTTTAGGAAAGAATTTTCTCATACCATTTAATTTTCTAATATCTCTTGTGCCCGCTTCATGATCAATAATACCTACACCCATAAATAACGTACATTTAAATAACGCATGATTCATGACATGGAACAACCCTGCAAATAAAACTAATGTGTAAATTTTAGCCATTGGTCCGCTTGGATGCTGCGCAATACCTCCACCTAAACCAACCATTGTCATAATCATCCCAAGTTGACTAACTGTAGAATAGGCAAGAATTCCTTTCAAATCATATTGTCTTAAAGCTGTAAGAGATCCAAACATCATTGTGATTAATCCTACAAAAGTAACAATATAAATATAACTATTACTTAAGCCTAATACAGGCGTGAATCTAAATAGTAAAAATATACCTGCTTTAACCATTGTTGCTGAATGTAGATAGGCACTTACAGGAGTTGGCGCAGCCATAGCTTTAGGTAACCAAATATGAAATGGAAATTGAGCTGATTTCGTGAAAGCACCAATAAGCATCATAATGATCATCGGAATAAATAAAGGTTGCTCACTAATATGATGACCTTGCGATAAAATTTCAGTAATTGTATTCGTACCTGTCATTATGTACAACATAATAAAACCTGTTAATAATGCTAAGCCACCAAATACCGTAGTCATAAATGACTGTATTGCACCTAGTTGACTATTTGCATTACTATACCAATACGAAATAAGTAAGAAAGATGAAACACTTGTGAGTTCCCAGAAGATATACATAAGGATGGTATTATTAGATATTACTATACCTAACATACTAAACATAAATAAAAGTAAGTATATGAAAAACCTAGGTAAGTTATCACCATTAGGCGTTAAATATTGAGTAGCGTAAAAGAAAACAGCTATCCCTATAATAGAAATAATTAAAGCAAACATTAATCCAAGTCCATCTAGTCTTAAATCTAAATTCAAATCGATAGCTGGCATCCAAGCTAGTTTAAAAGAAATCACTTTCTGATGAAGTACATTAGGAATTTGAGATAAGAAATAAACAGAAGCAATTACTGGAGCAAATAGGGAAATATATCCTGCATAGCGTCTTAGAGGTCTAATAAATAAAGTGATTAGAACCATACCTGTGATTAGTAAAAGTGCCCCTAGTAAATAAATTAAACTCATCAAAACCCTCCTTTTTATAAATTCAAAGCAATAATTGTATGATGATCTTCTTTAGGTGACAAACCAATAAATTTCAAAGTTTCATGCGTAGTCTGGTGTCCTAAATATTTTTGAATAATCGCAATAGAAATACCCGATTTATAAGCATGATATGCAAAAGTTTTACGTAGAGTAGTTAAACCAATATGTAAAAGGCCTAATTCTTTAGCTGCGTGGTGAATAACTCGATAAGCTTGCTGACGTGAAAGTTCTTTATGTGTACGAAGAGACTGAAATAAAAGATGATGATCTTTCAACTGATTTTCATAGATATATGTATCAATTTCATTTCTTAAATCAGAAGGAATCATAATTTTGATAAATGGGGCGCCTTGTTGAATCCAAGCTGTCTTTATTTCTTTATCTTCCTTATTCTTTATATCTTCAACTTTAAGATGTAATAAGTCAGTAAGTCGCATACCTGTATGTATAGCCAGTTTAAATAAAAGATAATCTCTGTCTGATTTCATTTGCAACACGTGATACATCTTCTTAATATCATTCTTTTTCTTAATAGGTTCTACATAATTCATTTATCCACCTCAAAAAAGCTTCTTAATTAATGATATATCATATTTTAGTAACATTAAAATATTTCGCTCAATTATTTTTGACTTCAAGTTACTTTTTTTAAAAATATTTTCGATATATAAAGTGTAAGGAGGTGAAAGTAAGATGAACGAAATTACTCAGTTATCTGTTATTTGTACTCACGTTACACATGATACAAATGGAAAAGCCAAAGAAATTAAACGTCGATTTAATAACATTAATACACGTGCTTCTGAAGCAGACATCAAATCATTTGTAACAACAATTTCAAATTTGATTGAAGAATCTTTCGATAAAGTTGAAGTTGTAAAAACTCAAGGATTAGTTTAATGAATGATTTTATTAAAAAGGAGGTATGAACAATGTCAAAAACGTTAGAACTTATATTTAAGACAAATCTAAACAAAACAGCTAAGTTACAATTACCACAAATTTCAGCAACAATAACAGAAGCTAATGTACAATCAGCAATGGAAAATATCATTAAGTTAGATGTTTTAAGATTCACCAGTGGCGCTCCAAGTAAAGTCGCTTCAGCTCAGATTGTAGATAAAACAACAACTGTTTTATTTGAATTAAATTAATTGACATAGTAGACGTAAGTTACAATATCAAATTTTACTTCACGTCTTCTAAACAGTAGATTGAGAATGGATGAAGAGTTCTAAAAGAATTCTATCCGTTCTCTTTTTTAGTATAGAATTTTTTTATAAATTTACGTATAATAATCATATTTGATAGTAAAAATAATGGAGGAATTACGTTTGCTTTTTCTATTTGTACTTGGAATTATTGCTGGTATGATGGTGCCTATTCAAACATCGATTAATTCTAGATTAGGTCGATTTACAGAATCATCTTTTTATGCCTCTACAATTTCTTTTTTTGTAGGCACTCTCTTTTTATTAATACTTAATATCATTTTTAATATCCAAATGTTCTCAAGCTCATTTTATGCTGGTCACTCTATTGATTATCATTGGTGGGTTGGTGGCTTGCTTGGTGTATGTTTCTTAACAGGTAACTTATTACTTCTTCCAAGATTAGGTGCAGCACTTACGGTTGTGATGACAGTTGCTGGTCAAATCATAATGGGTGTTATTATTGATACATTGGGGTTACTTGGAGCCAATCAAACATCTTTTACCTTTTTAAAAGGTGTGGGAATTATTGTTTTATTATTCGGAATTCTTCTTATGAACCATATACCTAAAAATAAACTTAAAGATAAAAGAAATATCTCACTTTATATTTGGTTGTTCATTGGCTTTATTTTCGGATTTGCGCCTCCACTACAAACTACAATCAATAGCGAACTTTCAAAACAAATGCATTCTTCTTTATTCGCTGCACTAGTTTCTTTTACTGTTGGAACTATTGCGTTATTTATTCTAACAATAATATTTAATAGAAGTTTAAAAATTAAACTATCACAACATCATCTCGGTCGTATTAAACCGCTCTATTTTATTGGTGGGATTTTAGGTGTCGTATTCGTTACATCTAATATTATATTAATGCCCTATTTAGGTGCTGCTCTTACAACTATTGTCGCAATGCTTGGTCAAATGATAATGGGCGTCATTATTGATCACTTTGGCATTGGTGTACCTAAAAATGAAATGACTTTCCGTAAATTTATAGGATTAATCGCTATAGCAATTGGTATTGTTTTATTACGTTTGTTTTAATGGTTACTAAAATTAAACTTTTATCTAAATCTTCGTCTTCTTAATGAAATAATTGAGAAGACTTTTTTGATGTCATCATTTCGTTATGTTGTATTTAGCTCTAAACTTGTATAATAAATGCATATTAATGTTTAGAGGTGATTATATTTGAAAAAGTTTTTATCCCCTTTACCAATAATGGTAACCCTCCTCCTTCTCCTTATTATTTCGTTTGGATTTTATATTTATTCTAAGATTCCTAAAACTACTCATTTAAGCAAAATAGAAACGATGACTGTAAAACCACATTACTCTCTTTCTTTTCAAGGCGTTCAGCAAGCTAAACAAAGTTATACACTTTATTATGAGCCCTCATTAGGTATTAGTTCAGATATTCTAGTAAAAAATAACGAAACGATATCTAAAGATACACCCATATTTAAATATTATAATCCACACATTGAAAAACATATTCTTGCAAAAAAGAATCTTTTATCTTCAATACAACACTCAAATAAAATATCCTCCGATAACTTCAATCAACAAGTTCAATTATCTAATGATATACTCAACTTACAGCAACAACTTCAAACACGTATTTATGCTCCTATTAAAGGTCGAGTCACCGTACTTCACCCTTTCCCTTCAAAATCTCATACTGAAATTATGCAAATTAATAGTGATGAACGAATCATTCGTGCTAAAATCAATGAATCTCAACTCAAACAGCTTAAAAATAATCAACTTGTTCAAGTTTCTATTAAAGATACTAGGCAATTTGAAGGAAAAATTTTATCTATTTCTTCTATTCCTTATAAAACTGAGACATCTTCCTCTTTTTATAACGTAGATATTTCTACAGATCCTTCCTACCCTATTGGATACCATTTTGATCTTCACTTAGGAACAACAGAATATGAATTACCCAATAAAGTCATTTACAATAAAAATTATGTTCTAGTTATACATAATAAAAAAATTATAAAAAGAAACATTAAATATATTAAAAGTAAAAAAAGTGGGTATATTATGGTATCCAATGGATTAAATATTGGTGATAAAATTATTACGCATCCTTCTACATCTTTATTAGAAAGCACCGAATAATCTTTTATTTTAGTATATTAAACTTTAATTTTATAATATGGAGTATCATAATAATTGTTCTTAATTAAATCTTTTATAAAATTTGCTTATTTTTATAAACAAAGTATTAATTAATCAAAATATTGTTTTATTAAGTGCATTTTCGTTTACTTTCTAATTTTATTTAGTTATAATTAACTAAATAAAATAGAATTAAATTAATTTATTTAATCTAAATTATTAATAGCTTTTTTAAACTAATAGTTGACGTTATATATAGATAAATTTAACGGATGCATAAAAAATAGAAAGAATATTAGTTGGGGAGGTCTTAAAATGGCTATTTCAAAAATTAATGACTGCTTTGAATTATTAGCAATGATTACTTATGCAGATAAATTAAAAAGCATTATTAAAAAAGAATTTTCAATTAGCTTTGAAGAATTTGCTGTTTTAACTTATATTAGTCAAAGTAAAGAAGAAGAGTATTATTTAAAAGATATTATTAATCACTTAAACTACAAGCAACCTCAAGTAGTAAAAGCAGTGAAAAATTTATCTCAAGAAGATTACTTCGATAAAAAACGTAATGAGCATGATGAAAGAACAGTATTGATTCTTGTAAATGCAACGCAACGTACAAAAATTGATGAATTACTTAATAGAGTTAACAAACGAATCGAAGAAGCTAATAAAGAAACAGAATTATAATAGTAAACCCTAAAGAGACTAGAACTTAAAAAAACCTAGAATAATAGCCCGTAGATAACATTCGTCTACGGGCCTCTTTTATAGCCATAATTCATATTATATGATGTTGTTTTCTGTAGAATAACTTCATTCTAATATTTATAAACATTGTTTAATAATTTTTTTATATCTAGAACCCCACCCTTTAGGTTGTTCTGTTTCCTTAGATATTCTATTGTAGATAATTTTGACTCTATGCTTATAATTTTATATCAATAAATTTGTAGTATGAGATGCATCATTTTTTTCTACAAAATTTAAATATAATGTTAAAAATTTCTCTTCTTCTTCTATATGAGGTGCATGCCCTGAGTCATTAAATAAAACATAATTTATATTTTTAAATTGATTTTCAAATTGTTGATTCTCTTTATTGATAATAATTGGGTCATAACGTCCTTCTACTATCATAGTTGGAACATTGATTTCATGTGTGACTGTATTTGATTGATTCTCTGTATCTAATAAGGCTCTTGATGCTACTGCACTATCTTCATCGTCTTGTTTACTATATAAACGTTGACGTTGAAACCACTTCATTGCAACGTCACTTTTTTTGTAAATATATGGAAATAATATAAGTAACGCTTCAGATTTATTAAACCCCGCTACTTTATCTTGGTGCTCAATCATTAATTTTGTAAAACCATGGACAATATCTTCAGATTTAGAAGATATAATTGTTAAAGATCGCACTTTCTCTTTATATTTTTCGGTAAAAGCTTGTGCAATAATTCCACCCATATCATGTCCTAATAAATGTGCGCTTTTAATACCTAATTGTTGCATTAACATAATTAAATCTTTAATGTGATCATTTAAGTTATAACTCGTAGGATGTGTAGATTTCCCATGACCTCTCACATCATAAACAATGACTCTATAGTGTTTTTTCAACTCTTTTTTTAATGAGTAAAACCCAGCTAAATTACCATCTAAACCATGAATTAAAATAACGGGAATGCCTGTACCTGCATCTTGATAAGCTATCTTTATTTGATTAGACGTTTCAATTTTTTTCATATCGGCACCTCCCTTAGTATTTACTATACCCACTAAAACATATTTAACGCTATAAACATGTATACAATTAATTATTTTTTTATTTAAAAATTTTTATATAATTTAAATAAAAAAACTCAACCCTATTAATCAGGGTTGAGTTAAAATCATATATTTTATTAAATACTTCTTCTAGATGATAATCGTATAGTATATGTAACAATTAGTACGACGATAATAATCCAAATGATAAGTGAAACAGTTTGAGCGACATTTGAA
Source organism: Staphylococcus sp. SUC_1.2 (assembly GCF_026222585.1). Taxonomy (NCBI): domain Bacteria; kingdom Bacillati; phylum Bacillota; class Bacilli; order Caryophanales; family Staphylococcaceae; genus Staphylococcus; species Staphylococcus sp. SUC_1.2. Next base: position 13,553 of record NZ_JANJPM010000026.1, read on the forward strand.
TTTACAATAACAGCATCAATCGTCTTTTGAGAGAATAATAAACCTACTGCTGTATATTCTAATCTTTTAAAAATAACCCCGCATAAACTCATTATAAGTCCCATAAAGAAAATAAATTGATGACTATACATAGTAATAGGAACAATGCCTATAGTGAGATTAAATGCACGCATAATAATAAGAATTAAAGCAATAATTGCAATCATATAGCCTATGATTATCTCTGTGCGATTACTATATAAATATTTTTTTCGAGCAATTTGTATATGAATAAAAATAGTAATCGGGATAATAACAATACAATAAAACAAAGATAATATAGTTGCAGCTTGGAATGGAACGTATTGCTTATCATATAAATATGAAATTAAAATAAAATTGATAATAAAAAATATAATAGGATTCAATTGTAAACCAAATAAATTTCGTTGAATAATTAGGATAATTTGAGCCGTTGATTTCCCTCTAAAATCAAGATAATCTTGCTTTTTTTCTTCAGATTTTTTAAAGTCATTACGTATATTTTCTTTAATGTCATCGATAAGTTTAGGGGGCATGCCTTTATGAGTAAAATAATCATTCACATTTTCAAGTAATACTTTATCGTTTGATCGCATATGTTGCTCCTTTATCAAATGTAAGTTTTAAAATACATTCAATTTATTCATTTCAACATTTTATCATAGATTTCAATTGATTTCTTTTCATAAAAAGAAGTAGGATAACGAATCCCAGATTGAATTCGTTATCCTACTTCTATATATTTCATTACCTTTTAAATGAAATGGATTATACGTCACTTTAACTAACTACTTCATTACATTATTTATTAATATCAATACGATATAATTTTAATACTTTGTCTTTAGGTGAGCTTGAACCAAATTGATAGCTTGTTTTACCGTTTTGAATATAAGCAAAATTGCCACTTACACTATTATATTGAACACGTTTAATGGCTCTTTTACCTACGCTTTGTGCTACTTTTTGATAAGTTGGACCATTGGCTTGATTATAAGTCATTGATACTCTAGTCACATAACCAGTATTTTTTTTACCGATGGCAGTAACAACTAATACGCCTTTATTTGTATGGAATTCATAATATTTTTCTTGATTATTTGGATTATATGAATAAATAGGTGTGCCATAGTGATTAATAACATTTTTAATTGATTCACCTATTGTCACATTTTCTAATGTTTTTTGACCTTGAGTTAATTGTTGTACAGTCTGAATCGAATTACCACTAGCTGCTTCAGCATGATTATAGCCTACTCCTGTCATTACTAGTCCTGAAACTAATAGGGCTGTTGCTAACTTTTTCATAAGCACTCACTCCTTTTTCTTTTATGCTTAATTACAGTATACCCTATCCATTACAAAAATAACAGAAATATTACAAAAACATTACAAAATATTTCTTTTTTATAATCCATTCATTTTGGTAAATAATATTATTTAGTGTTGAGGCATATGTTTTTTTATAAAAGGTGTCACATCATGGATAAACTTCTCTTGTTCTTCTTCAAAAGGATACATGCTTGACTTCGAATACACTTCAAAATGTACATTTCCTATTAAATCTGCTACTTCTTTAGATTCAAGAGATGTTATTCTTTCTCCATACGCACTTGCAACTATAAATGTGGGTTTAGTGATGTACTCAAATACTTCTGCAATTCCTCTTTGTTTAAATACTTCATCTACTGCTTCTGTCTCTTCTTTAGTAGAAATTGAATTAGTATCTTCGACATTTTTTAAGAACTTATTCACTTTACGATGTTTATAATAGCGATGTTTATCTAAAAACTTCTCTTGTTTATCTTCATTCCAGTTACGGATTTTATGTGCGTATTTTCTAAACAATCGTTCTTCTGGTAACTCTCCTTCAATAGATGTCGGATTGATCATTGTTAACGAAGAGACATACTCTGGATATTGCTTTGATAAATGCGCAATAATTGTAGCACCCATTTCATGGCCAATAAAAGCCGCTTGATCTATGTAGAGATAATCTAATAATAAAATAATATCATCTGCAAATTCATTGAATTTAATATGTCGTGGTTTATCTGAATATCCATGACCACGTAAATCCAATAATACGACTTGAAATGTTTTTGAAAGTGCATGAGCTAAATTTTGAAAAATTGAAGCATTTTCAAACGCAGTATGTACAAGCACTACTGGGTATCCTTGTCCCATAGTATTGTAATTTAATGTAAATCCACCTTTTCTTGTAAATAATTCCATTTAATTATCTCCTTTTTTTTGTTTATTTATGGATAAAATCGTTAAGAGCTCTTCTATTGTTGTAATGATATAATCTACTTCTTCTTCTAAAGGTTCTAATTCAGCATTTTCTTGTTTATACCAAACGCTTACCATTCCCATAGCACGTGCAGGAGCAACATCATTTAAGGCATCATCTCCAACATACATAATTTCTTCTGGTAAAACGCCGAGTTGATCAATCATATCTTCAAAAATACGTGGGTGAGGTTTGCGATAACCTACTGTTTCAGAAGTTGATAAATAATTAATCACGTGTTCTATTCCTAATGAATAAATCCGAAATTGTTTAATCTTTGATTTCCCGTTTGCAATTACACCGAGTAAATAATCATGCTCTGACAACTTTTCAAGTGTGTATAATGTATCGTAGTATGGAAATACATATCGATAGAAATGCATTTCGAAATCATGAAATAAATCTTTCCATTTCAATCTATCGATGTGAAATTGTTTTATTATCTCCTTATATACATAAGGTTTATCGTTATCTTCATCATCATCTAATTCTATAAATTTATGTTTAAAGTCAGCAAGTTGTACATGTACAAAATAATCATGAAAACGTTCATATTGTTCTTCTATAAATTTATCTCGAGACTTAGTTCTATCCAATAATGTGCCTTCTAAATCGAACACAACTGCTTTGATTTGGCTTAAGTCCATTTTTATTTACCTCTTATCACTATAATTATTCTTATTTTAATAATTTTTGTTCACTTCACTAACGTGTTGTATTAGATTGAGTGACTAAAATATAAAATAATATGGGTATCCCAACAAGTGATAAAATAATACTTGCTGGAATTTGCACTGGATTAATAACAATCTTCCCTACAACATCAGCGAATAGCATCGTTAATGCACCTATCAATATGTTTAATGTCATTTGTATAGCAAGACTATATTGAAAATAATATCGTCTAATTAATTGAGGTACAATGATGCCAATAAAACCTATAACACCTATAAACGCTACTGCTATAGCTGTCATAATAGATGTTAACAAAAGTACAATAAATGTTATCCATTGCACATTTAACCCTAGAGACTTACTTTTAGCTTCTCCTAATTGCAAGAGCTTAATTGGTGTAACTAAACTATATATCACAATAATGATTGGCAAAGAAACCATTGTAATATAAACGAGCTCATTCATTTCGGCATTCGCAAATCCTCCGAAATAATAGGCTAACATACGATTCGTACGTTCTGGTTTAATGAGTGTAAGTATATATATTAATGCATTAAAAAAAGCGCCTACCATAAGTCCAGATATGATGAGTACTCTAATTGGAAAATTTCTAGACAATACGATTGTCATTATAACAACAAGTAAAAGTGTCGTGATACTAAAAATGATAGAAAAAATTGGAATAAATAGAAAAGATACACCTAAAAATATAGCTAAACTTGATCCAAAAGTCGCTCCACTCGCTAAACCAAGTGTAAAGCTATCTGCTAAAGGATTATTTAATACCGTTTGAAATAATTGACCCGTCAACGTTAATATGGCTCCTACCATAAGTGCCTCAAATGTTCTAGGAACTCTAACCTTAAAAAAAATCATTTGATTAAATGCTTGATGTAATGACCCTAAACCCCAAAAAAGACTTATAGCTATTATAATACATAAGCAAAGTGTCCAAACTGAAAATGTTAAATATAGATGTCGTTTCATTTCCACTCACATTTCAATTATTATTTATTTCTTATATTACAATGAATATATCCTTACTACTAATTAAAATAAGATTACAAAATGATTCTTTCTCTGCTTTGCTAAACTTACAAGAATATATGTTGTATAAAAAGCCTACAACATTGTCAATATCGTTGTAGGCTTTTGAAAAGTCTCTCATCTTAACGTTTTAACGTTTATAAATTGCATCACGTAATTCTTTCATACCCTCATCAATACGAGGTCCTGGTCGTGAAATTTCGTCACCATTGACTGTTTCCACACGTTCATTTTTTACTGCGTTGACTTCAGAGAAACCATCACGTTCTTTAATCACTTCATAATATTCTTCTTTTGAAATACCTTCAGTTGAAATTAAAATATCAGGATTTTTTCTAATAATACTTTCTTTATCTACTGCTTTCCATCCACTAACATTTGAAAATACATTTTTTGTATCTAGTTTTTCTATCATATCATTGAAAAAGGTTTCTTTTCCTGCTGTATATATTTCAGGTTTTGAAGACACTTCTATAAAAACACTCTGTTTTTTATGATGTGCTGGAATTGATTCAATTACTTTTTGAACATTATCTTTTGTTTCTTTGACTAACTGTTTCGCCTCTTTTTCACGATGCGTTACTTTACCTACTTGCTCAAATGAATCGTAGACTTGATTTAAAGACTGAGCGTCTTTAACATATACTACCTTCACACCACTATCAGCTAAACTATCAAGTGTTTTTTTAGCAGATGATTTTTGAGATTCATGAGCTAAAATCAAATCAGGTTTAGCTTTTAAGAGTGCTTCCTTATTTAAGTTCATTGCATCAAATTGTTGCTTGCCTTTTTTCACGTTTTTTGGATAATCATCAACTGTTGATACACCTATAATATTTTTTCCAAGACCAAGTCTATATAATATTTCAGTATTACTTGGAATCAAAGATATAATACGATGATATGTATGAGTATTATTATTGTGATCCGTTGTTTTTTGCTCAGTTGAATGCGTAGAATGATGTCCTTTTTCACTCGATTGATTTTGTCCACATGCTGCTAAAACTAATACTAATGTAAATAAAATAATCCACAGCTTCTTATTGTTCATTTATAAACAATACCTTCCTTTCACAATTTTGTTTATTTCATATATTTATCATACCAAATTATTTATATCATTAATTTAATTCTATAAATTTTTATTGTGTAATTTTATATTATTGGTTAAACTTAATGATTTAATTCTATTTCAAAATAAAAAAAGAAGGAAACAGATTTCAAAATACATTCTGTATCCTTCCTGTTTTCATACTATACAGTAGCTATTTTAGGATTTGGGCCATACTTATTTGTCCCCTCATCACTATCTTTTATTGTAAATGCAAAAGTAATCACAAGAATAATAAGTAAGACTAAAGACATCGCTGCCACCATAATTCCTAATTCAAGCGCAATCATTCCGTTGAAAAAACCATCAATTGAAATACCGTATGTTCTATCTACAATACTTGAAATTTTTCTGATTGATGTAAAAATTAAAATAATAAGAGGTAGAACCATTGTGTGCCCTGTATCATGTAAACGACGTACCGTCATCGTAAACGTTCCTATAAAAATAATGATATCAATGATTTCATACACAATATCAAAAAATGTATGCCCTCCATTTAACCCCAAAGTAATGATATTAAAAAGTAAACTCATAATCACTAAAATAATACAATTAGCTAAAATAGCAAACCAATAATGGCGTCTTCTAGTTCGACTTTTTATATTAAAATAATTTTGCCAAAATAATTTGAACGCTTCTATCATGTTTAAGCTCCTTTTATTCATCAGATATATTATATATATATCATCACATATTATAGAACTTAAAAACATCTTTTATTAAATATCATTTCGAATCGCATCAGCAATATACTGATTTAAATTATCGTGTCGTTTGTTATTAATTGTTTTAGCAAATCGCTCATCATTCTCATAAATCGAGGCAATATATTCTAAAAATTGTTCATCTACGTTAGGTACTTGTGTTTGAAGAATATCTTTTAGTTCAGAAATTGCTTGTTTAACCTGTACATGATTTATTTTATAGTTTGCAATAAATAATTCATTCATTTTATCAAAGAATGAATGTAACCTCTCCATTGTTTTCTTATTTTTTTGTTGTTTTTCTGTAGAATTCAATCGTTTTTGATTCTCTTTAAAAGCTTGATAATAAGGAGTATGACTATATTTCATTTCAGCTTCTTTCTCATATTGATTCTGTATATTATCATTATTCCATTTACTCATATTAATCTCCTCTTTTCTATGATTAACGAGATGATGATTAAGAAAATGAATCATTTTGTTTAATTGATCTCTTTGTGCAACAATACGCTGATAATTATTTTCTAATATTATATTTTTCTCTTCTATACTGTTACTAAAATAAAGTTGAATATCTGCTAATGATAAATTCAGTTCCCTTAGAAATTGAATGGTCTGTAATTTAGAGATGTCCTTAGAAGAATAATAACGATAACCATTAGATGCAATATAAGTGGGCACAAGCAACTCGATTTCATGGTAATAATGAAGTGTGCGTTTAGTTACTTCGGTAATTTGACTCACGTCATTGGGTGTAAAATATGCCTGATTTTCCATTCTGACATCCTGCCTTTTTCTTAATCTATTTGTTTCACTACTCTTTTCATCTCTCTATAAAAGAGACTAAGCTATGACGTCACGTCAAGGTCAATCCATTTTTGTAAAATATTGATCTAAGAAATGATATCTTTGTTCAATAGAACCATTAAAATAATTTTTCCCAAAATTATCTAGTAAAGCATGAAATTCATTTGCATCTTGATTTGTAAAGTTTGGAGGTAATTCGACATTTCTTTTTAATTTATCGTAATTCTCAGTATTGGCATAACCGAGTTTTTTATATAACCGACGTGTATAATGATCAGGAATAAATTCAACTCTCTCAAAAATATAGACTAGCAATACATCTGCTGTTTCACTTCCAATACCGTGTAGTTTAAGTAATTCATTTCTTAAACGTTCTCCATATACTTCATTAATTTTGCAATAATCAAACTGATATTGATTTAACCAGTTGAATAATGTAGAAATTGCTTTTGATTTATTATTATAGAAACCACTAGAGCGGATTAATATTTTTAGTTCTTCTATCGGCAGATTTAATATGTTTTGCGGTTCAAAATGGGTTGCTTCTTTCAGCCGTCTAAGAGAAAGTACAGCATTATTCCAGTTTGTATTTTGAACTAATATAGCACCTAATATCATCTCTTCACGTGTATCTGCTGGCCACCATCCTTGAGGCCCCATATGTTTTAATAATGCTTTGTAAAGTTGTTCTGTAGTCATCATTGACATCTTTTTACCTTTCTATAAAAAATAAACACCTTCACAAATAAATATTCGTAAAGGTGCTTTTAACTTAAAAGTATTTATATTACATTGATTCTGGTGCTGATACACCCACTAATGCTAATGCGTTGTGTAATGTAATTTTAACAGCTTCAATAAGAGCAACATGTGCTTTTGTTTTTTCAATATCATCAGATAATACCTTTTCAGCGTTATAGAATTTATGGAATGCTGAAGCTAGGTCTTGAATATAATTAGTTAATCGATGTGGTGCACGACTTTCAGCAGCACTCTCAATTGTAGGCTCAAACTCTGCTACTTTCTTCAATAAATCAATCGCTTTTTCATTTGTAATGGTACTAAAATCAGCGTTTTTGTCTATTTCAATCCCTTTTTCTTTAGCTTGTTTTAAAATCGAACAAATACGTGCATGTGCATATTGTGCATAATAAATTGGATTATCTTGAGATTGCTCTTTTGCAAGTTCCAAATCAAAATCAAAGTGCGAATCAGGACTACGCATTGTTAAGAAATAGCGCGCCGCATCAATGCCTACTTCATCCATAATTTCACGTAACGTAATTGCATTACCTGTACGTTTACTCATTTTAACTTCTTCGCCATTTTGCATTAAACGAACCATTTGCATAATTTGAATTTCTAAACGATCGCTATCTACACCAAATGTTTCTAAACTTGCTTTTAAACGATTAATATAACCATGATGATCTGCACCCATTAAATCAATTAAAATATCATTGCCACGATTAATTTTATTGTAATGATACGCTGTATCAGGTGTAAAGTACGTATAGTTACCATCTTTTTTGATTAGTACTCTATCTTTATCATCCTTAAAGTCTGACGTACGTAACCAAGTGGCACCATCTGCTTCATACGTATAGCCTAACTCATGCATTTTTTCTAATGTATTATCAATCGCACCATTTTCGTATAGTGATGTTTCACTAAACCAATTATCAAAATGAACATTGAAATCTGATAAATCTTTTTTCAATTTATCCATTTCATAATCAACACCCAGTTGTCTAAATGTTTTTAAGCGTTCTTCATCAGAGTAATCTTTCATTTCCGGATGTTTTTTGGCTAAGTCTTTACCAATTTCGACAATGTCTTTACCATTATAGCCATCTGCTGGCATTTCATGGCTTGTATCCCCTAATGCCTCAAAGAAACGTGTTTCAATTGAACGTGCTAAATTTGTAATTTGATTACCAGCATCATTAATATAATATTCACGTGTTACATCGTAACCTGCTGCAATTAAAATATTTGCTAGTGAATCACCTACAGCAGCATTTCGAGCATGTCCAATATGTAAGTCACCAGTTGGATTTGCTGATACATATTCTAATAATATTTTTTTGTTTTTTGGTTCTTCTGCATAACCAAATTTATCACCTTTTTGAATTGCTTCTGAGATGACAGCTGTTAAATATTGATTATCTAAATAAAAGTTGATAAATCCTGGCCCAGCGATATCTACTTGTTTTACATTTGCTTTACTTGTATCTAAATTGTCTACAATAGCTTGAGCAATATCGCGTGGATTACGTTTAGCAATTTTAGTTAAGACCATTGCAATATTAGTAGAATAGTCTCCATTTTTAGTATCTTTAGGGATTTCAACTTTAATTTCAGGAATATCTTCTGCTAGATTTGCTTTTTTTATACTTGCTTCAATTTCTTGTATTAAAGTTTTCTTTACTTTTTCAATAATATTCATTCGCCTATCTCCTTATACTTAATTTCATATTGATATGAGCCCATTTTTTCGTCATTTTGATGTAATTCGTATTGTATTTTTAATTTCCCACCATTTTCATTTACAAAATGTAAAATACTCTTAGTTCTTACTATTAATGGAATGCGTCCTGCTGGTATAGTATAAAGTGTTGTAGTGTCCTTACCTTCAACGAAGTGTAAGTTCATATTGATATCACCTTTACGTATCAACTTCACGCCATTGTCTTCAATTTTAATTGTTACATTAACAACTGCACTTTCAATTTGTTCTTGATATCGAATATAATCGGCATGTTTTTGTTGCCATGATCCTTGAGAAGAAAACTCAAATGTTTGTTTTTCTCCATTTTGTTTTAAGACTTGTTTCGTTTGAATGTGTATATTCTTATCCAACGTGTGACTCACCTTAATCTTTAAAATATTACACCACATTATAGCATAAATCCTATAGTGCTTGAAGTTAACAAAATTCTATCAACATTAGTTAAATAGTTATCATAAAAAAGAGAGTAAAACAAAAGTCATGTTGTGTTCATTGTCCCATTTAAGTCCTTGCCTCAACACAATTAAAAAATCTTGATATCCTATGTTTTTAATTTAATTATCTACTTCTATATAATGAAAAAGAGCCTAAGACGCTTATGTTTTAAGTCTCAGACTCGATTTTTTTCAAGTTATTATTTTTTGAATGTCACCATTAGTATCATAGTATTACTTTTTTCTTTCTAATATGTCCGTTTCTGATTCAAGTTCAACAATATCATAATGATACTTTTCTAAAAGTGTTCTATATTTATAGAAGAAAATGATGCCGAAACCGATTGATGCTACAAATAATAAGATATTTTTCATTTGTTGTCCTCTTTACTCCATAAATTAGCTATAATCTTTTAAATAATTATATCATTAAATAACATTTTTATACATTTCTTAATAACTAAATTTGATTAGGTGTACCTTATTTCCCAGGAATAAATACTTTTGCCTCACTATCTTCTCGATAATAATACCCATTAGGGATCGCTTGCAATTCAATCAATACATTAAAAGGCGCTTTGATATAAACGCTTTTACTGCCTTTAGTATCTTCATAAGTTGAATTATCATGTGTTTCAGACAAAGGCTCAGCCCCTGCACGCTTGGCATCTTCGAGTACATCTTCAATGTGATCTACCATTAATGATATATGATTAAAGCCTAAATCTTCTAATTTAAGCAGAAATTTTAATATGAAGATTTAAGAGTTATTAGTAAACAAACTGAACAATCTTTTCAACAGATTTATCATAATGTAATGAAATCAGTTTATCATTTTTATAATGTTGGAGATACATTAGAAAAATAAAACTCGAGATACTCAGTCATTTAATATGCACTACTGAGTGTCTCGAGTTTTTTCTAATCAAATGCCTTGAATAACGCTTCGTTTGAGTTATTCCACATCGTTTCATTATGGGATATTAAAAAATCTTTTAATATCTTTTTATTTTCTTCACCAATTTGATCAATAATAACTTGATGTTTCATAGACTTATCCATCATATTGACATGTTCTGGCATACTCTTATAACCTCGACGAATACTTTTATTTACAAGTAAATAACATGCAGTGACGCCCGCGTAATAAGGACCATTTTCACCACGTTCAGTAGTCACCCAACATAACCAATATTCCTTAGCTTCTGGACCTTCCACTGATTCTTTATCAGTAATCCACTTTACGCCTTTTTCTACTTCCGCACGTGCATGCATACCGCCGATATCAAGAAATGCTTCTTTATTTGCAACATCGATAAATACAGGTGCAATATTATCTAAACTAATTGCTCCTATATTTGTACCTTTATGACCATCTAGAGGATCATTTTTTATAATATTAAATTTAAACCCTTTATTTTCTGCCACGATGATTCCTCCAATACTTCTTTACCTTTTCACACTTGCTATTAAATCATAGCGTATATTATCAACAAATATTTAATTTAATTCATTCAATAAATTAATAATTGAACCTTTCACTTCTGGATCTTTAATATTAAGAATCATTTCTTTAGGATAGTATAGTTTATAGTCTTCTCGATTAATCCCAGTAATACTTGAAATGACTAACGATTGGCTACTAATTTCTTTAATACTACCATTTCGTCTTAACAAATGGATAGGTTGTCGATTAGAACCAGGTCGATCATAATCATATGGTAAATCCGAAAAAGCTTCACTAACAAAATAATATTCCGGATCAATGCCACCTTCAATAAATAAATCCTGTAATTCAGTAATTGTAATAATCGAACCATCAAATGGAATATACTTAAAGAGATCACGATTAATAAATCGACGCGCTAAATCACTTAAGATCTCATCTTCTTCATGTATCCATTTCTTCAAATAAAATAATACAGTTACTTCATCTAATTCTACATACTGATCAATTGTAATTGTGCCTTCAAAAAATGGAATAAATTCTTTTGGATACATTTTAAATTGATAATCTTCTTTATAAAGCTGTTTGACTCGCTTAAGACAATTATTTAATAGTACTTCTCCACCACGACTTACGGGATGAAAATAGATTTGCCAATACATTTGGTAACGACTCATAATAAAATTTTCTACAGCATGCATACCACTTTCTTTAATAAGTACTTCATCTTTTGATGGTCTCATTAATCGAAGTATACGCTCCATATCAAATGTACCATATGATACACCTGTGAAATAAGCATCACGTTGCAAATAGTCCATACGATCAGCATCAATTTGAGATGAAATCATGGAAATGACTAATTTATTTTTATGCGTTTTATTAATAACATCGGCTACTTCCTGAGGAAAGGTCTCAGACACTCTACTTAATACTTCGTTAACCTCAGTGTTTCCAGTAATAATTTCTTGGGTAAACGCTTCGTGATCCGTATTAAATATCTTCTCAAAACTATGTGAAAACGGCCCATGACCCAAATCATGTAATAAAGCTGCACATAAAGCAAGGGGGCGATCTTTATTATTCCATGCTTCACGCCCAACAAATGATTCATCAATCATACGTCTTACAATTTCATAGACTCCTAAAGAGTGTCCAAAACGACTGTGTTCTGCAGTATGAAAGGCAAGGTATAATGTACCTAATTGCTTAATACGACGCAAGCGCTGAAATTCTTTAGTTTTAATTAAATCCCATATTAGTTGATCTTTAACATGAACATACTTATGAATTGGATCTTTAAATACTTTTTCTTCAGCTAATTTTTTAGTTACATAAGATGATTGTGTCAAGTTCATCCTCCTCTTTCATACTTGCTTTCATCAGTAGTAATATGAATTTAAGTTGATTAATTCTTATAATACTTTCTTCATTAATGCTAAATCTAATTGTTCACCATACATTTCTGGTTGATATGAACGAACTATTTCAAAACCATGATGTTGATAATAATGAATAGCTTCTTTGTTCTTATTATCAACTTCTAAAAAGACCGTATCATATTCATTTTCAAATTCATGTAATCCTTCTTCAAGTAAACTTGTTCCATAACCTTTATGTTGTACACCTGGGTGAACATAATGTGCGGCTAAGTATAATTCTTTACCATAGATAAAGTTAGCAAATCCTACAATTTCATTATTTTCTTCAACAACTAAAAAAAGTTGATCTTCTAATCGCTTTTTTAAATGGTGTTCATTATACGAAGCTGCTAATAATTCATTAATTGTTGATACTGCATAAATATTTAAATACGTATTATACCAAGCTTTTGTAGCTACATCTCTTATTGCTATAACGTCATTAGTTGTCGCTTTTCTAACTGTATACATGCTTCATTCTCCTGACATTTTATTGTAATTTAATAACAAAATTATATCATAGTATATTAATAAACGCTTTCACTCAACTTTAAGATGCATCTTATTAAGACAGTACTGCATTCCATTCCTGTGCTCTTTCTAGAGCATATACATCTTTCATAACATCTCCAGGTCTTTCTGCTGTACCAATAATATAACCATTTAGGTTTGCTCCGAGAAAATCTAAACTATATTCTAACTGTTTAATGCAAGGTTTCGCTTTTACTTTCGGACAATCTCCCCCAACTAAGATTAATCTAAAATCAATGTTAGACATTTTAGTTTTAAAATCCTGATATTTAGGATCGATTAATGATTCTGACCAATGATCGATAAATGCTTTTACAGATGCTGACACACTATACCAATACACAGGTGATGCAAAAATAACTGTATCACTTTCAAGCACTTGGTCAATAATCAATTGATAATCATCTATGTATGACTCAATTTGCTTTGATTCATGTCTATAATCTCTTACAGGTTTAAAATGATATTGTGTTAAATCAATCCAATTATATTGTTTTCCTTCTAGAGCATATTGTGTTAATTGAGCAGTATTTCCTTGTGGACGACTTCCACCAAATAATACAGTAATCATGTATCTTACCTCTTTTTTAATTTATATTATTAATGTGTTTTTTCTATTTACTTATTATGTACCCCATCTTTTTACTTTTATTTATAATAAAAACTCCTACACCTATATAAACGGTGTAGGAGCCATTATTACTTTTATTTAACGTACTTTATTCAACTGGGAATAAATCATCTATTTTCTTAATTTCTTCTTCAGTCAGTTCAATATTTGCTGCTTCAATGTTTTCTACAACTTGATCAGCACGTTTCGCACCAGGAATAACAACATCAAGTGATGGACGTGTTAAGTAGAATGCTAATACAATATTAGCAATACTTGTATTATGAGTTTCAGCAATACTTGATAATTCTTTTACTCGACGTACGTTATCATTGAACACTTCTGGTTGGAAATCACGACGAGTTGCACGATGATCATCGAAAGTTTGATTTTCTTCATACTTACCAGCTAAAATGCCAGAAGCTAATGGGAAATATGGTACAAAAGTAATATCATTTTCAGCTGCGTATTTCATTACTTCTTCATTTTCACGATGTAGTAAATTATATTCTAATTGAACAACATCCACATATCCGTCTTTATTCGCCTCTTTAAGTTGATCTAACGTAAAGTTTGAAACACCTATTGCTTTAATTTTTCCTTCTTTTTTAAGTTCTTGTAATGCTGCCACAGCTTCATCTTTTGGTGTATACTCATCAGGAAAATGAATGTAATACAAGTCAATATAATCCACTTGCAAGCGTTCTAAGCTCTCTTCAACTTGTTGTTTTAAATAATCAGGTTGGTTATTTTGAACAACATCGCCATTATCTTTAATAACATGTGATCCTTTAGTTGCAATTTGAACTTTTTCACGAGGATATTCCTTTACAACTTCTCCTACAAGTTCTTCTGAGCGTTTAGGTCCATAAATAAACGCAGTATCAATTAAAGTAATACCATTATCAATAGCTTTTCTAACGACATCTTTTCCTTGCTCTTCATCTAAATTGGGATATAAATTATGTCCTCCGACTGCATTTGCACCTAATGCAACTGGAAATACATGAACATCAGATTTTCCTAATTGTACAAATTCTGCCATGATATTCACCACTCCTTAAAAATGTAGTTTCTATTTATAGTTTACCCGATTAGTAATGATAAATTCATTCAGTAGTGTTTAAAACATTAAATTTGACATATGTTTTATTTTATATTTAAATGTAACTAATAAAGTTACATTTAGGAGGTGCATCATTTGAATTTAGAATTTAACATTGCCGTTCACGTACTTAGTTTTTTAGTAAAGCACGACAACCAACAATTCAGTAGTCAATCTTTAGCAAAATTAACTTGCCTCAATCCAGTTCAATTACGTAGAGTGACTACTGTTTTAAATCAATACCAGTTTATTAATACTTCCCGTGGTAAAAATGGTGGATATAGTGCAAATCATTCAACTGCTAGCATTAAACTATCAGTACTATATCGTATATTTGTGCTTGAAAAAGATAGCCAACAGCGTATTTTCACAGGTCATGAGCAGAGCGATTGTGAAATATCAAGAAACATAGCAAAGACCATGTCACACTATAATCAAAAGGAACATCGTGTTATTTTAAATTTTTATGATACCCTCACAATTAATGATGTAATTAATGATACACTTCAGGAGGATACAACATATGACACATTATAATTTAATCGTTATTGGTTTTGGTAAAGCCGGAAAAACACTTGCCAAATATGCATCATCACAAGGACAACAGGTTGCTTTAATTGAACAGTTTACAGAAAGCTATGGCGGTACATGCATAAACCATGGCTGTATTCCATCTAAAGTGCTTGTTAATGATGGTATTAAACATGTCGATTTTTCAACTGCCTTTTCAAGAAAAAAAGAAGTAGTCAAAGCATTAAATCAAAAAAACTATTTAAACTTAGAAAATGATGAAAATATTACCTTGTTAAACTTTAAAGCACAATTTAAATCTAATACAGAAGTAGAATTAATTGATGAAAATGGTAAGTTAGTTCAAACACTGACAGCAGATAAAATTTTAATTAATACAGGTGCAAAATCTAATATTCCAAATATTGAAGGTATAGACTCAGCACAAAATGTATATGATTCAAAAGGACTATTAAATATTTCTTATCAACCTAAAGAATTAGTGATTATTGGTGGAGGATATATTGCATTAGAATTTGCCTCAATGTTTCAAAGCTTTGGTACAAACGTAACTGTACTAGAATATAATAAACAATTTATGGCCAGAGAAGATCAAGAAATAGTCACACACATGATTAATGATTTTAAAGATAAAGGCGTACGTTTAATTACTAATGTTGAAACAAAAGCATTAAAAAATGAAGGTGATTTGACAACAGTTGAAACCTCACAAGGAAACTTTACTGGTGATGCAATCTTACTTGCTACAGGACGTGTACCAAATACAGATTTAGCTTTAGACAATACAGATATTGAGTTAGGCACTCACGGAGAAATAAAAGTAAACAACCATCTACAAACCTCTGTATCACATATTTATGCTGCTGGAGATGTAAAAGGTGGATTACAATTCACTTATATTTCTTTAGATGACTTTAGAATTTTGAAATCTGAATTATTCGGTGACCGTTCACGACACACTGAAAATCGTGGTACTATCCCTTATACAGTATTTATCGATCCACCGCTTTCTCGTGTTGGTATGACCGCTTTAGAAGCACAAAAATTAAATTATAATTACGTTGAAAACACTTTATTTATTAATACTTTACCAAAACACAAAATTAATAACGATGGTCGCGGTCTTTTCAAAGTTGTAATCAATAAAGATAATAATGAAATATTAGGTGCTACTTTATATGGTAAAGGTTCTGAAGAAATTATTAATTTAATTAAACTTGCTATCGATCAACATATTCCTTATCAAGTATTACGTGATAATATTTATACTCATCCAACAATAGCTGAATCATTTAATGACTTATTTAACATTTAATAAAAAAGCTCGTAAACCCATTTTTAAATGAGTTTACGAGCTTCTTTATCATCGATATTTATTATTTATTTGCTTTACGCTTTGCTAATTTTTCTTTTAATTTTCTATCTTGTTCTTCTTTACGACGCTTACGTTCTTCATTACGTTTTCTCAAACGTTCTTCTTCTTCAGGATCACGTGGTTTTTTTAATTGTGCAGTTACTTTTTCCATAAGTTCATCTTCAGTCAATGCAGCAAGTGGGCGATTATTAACAAAAGCAAATGTCTTACGACGACCTGGACCACAGTATGACTGACAGCCTATTTCAATTTCAGCATCAGGATCTAATTTTTCTAATTTTTTCTTTAATGATTTTAAGTTAACTGCCTGACATTCGTCACAAATCAAAAATTTATTCTTCACTTCGCTACCCACCTTTACATTATTTTCTCTTATATTTACTTCCATTCATTTATTACAACTCTAATTATTTTACTCTTTTTAATTAAAAATTCAAGCACTAAAAAAGATTTGCTATAAATAAAAAGCAAGACATATATTTTCTTAATAAAATGTCTCGCTTCATCATAATAGTAGTCTTATTGTCCGTGATATATTTTAAATTTCAAAGGTTTAATTCCCTTTTTTTCCCATACTTCATAAATAGAGTGCTTATCAACTCTATTATCGATAATTGTAATGCCACAATCTCCTCCACCAGCTCCAGAAGTTTTTGCTGCACCACCAAAACGTTCACCAATATCACATAATAATTTTAATTTTTTTGTTTCAATATCAACCGTAGCCTCTTTATCCATTTGCTGAATAATACTACGATTTTGACGAATCATTTTTTGTACACCTTTTATATTATTCGTTTTAAAAGCATAGATTAAATTTTCCACACACGTATTTGATTGATCAAGAAACTTACCATAAAAAATAGGGTCAGATTTTAAACGCTTGACTTCGCTTACTAAGTGAGGTGACGAAGCAGGAGAACCGGTCCATCCTATGAGAACTTCCATATTTTCAGGCGCTTGTAAAGGTTCTATATGAAGACCTGGCCAGTTTTTTTCTAATACTTCATCTACAGATGTTTCTTTCATTTGTTGTTTTACCCATTCGTGATCAAACGTACTATAGGCAAGCCATCCACTATAAACACTAACAGCAATATCTCCGCATGAACTTAAACTTTGTAATCTCATATTTGAAATAACCGCAAGCTTATAAATATAAAGATTGGATAACTCCATTTCATAAAATTCATTTAGAACCTTAATCACAGATACTAAAACTGCAGCACTAGAACCTAAACCATACTTTTGTCCTGATGCATCTGCAAGATTACTATCAATAGTAAGATGAAAATGTTTTAATTTTATATTACAACTTTTCGCATACTGCTCAAACACTTCAATAGCAGTAACTACATATTTGAGTTGATTGGCTGCATGTACATCTGATATTTCTATTTTATCTTCATTACGATTAAATGTGACAGGTTTATAGTGTAATGTTTTAGAATGAATCGTACCTGTGATTTCATTTGAAGCTTCAATAGCAGCCGTGACAAAACGATCTACTGCAATTAACACTGATTTATATCCAGGTTCGGTTACAGCATATTCGCCCGCTATATAAAGTTTTCCTGGCGCTTTTGCCTGAATCATTATATCTCTTCCCTACTTAATTATTTCGACTCCTGCGTGTGTAATATCACTTGTTATAATTTGATCTTTATTAAATACTTCTAAAAATTGATTCACAATCGCTTGTTGATGTTTCTTTTCTATTAGAACTTTTACATTTGGTCCTGCATCCATAGTAAAATAACAAGGTAATCCTGCTTCTCTACATTCATGTACAATTCTCATAGCTTCGTAGCTTTCTGGCACAAGATATGTAAATGGTGGCTGTGCACCTAAATTTGTTGCGTGCATTCTCAAACCGTTTGCCTCAATCACTTCACCCATTCGTTTAAAATCTTTTTGGGCAATCGCTTGTTTTGTGACTTTTAAATCTTCCTCTACATGATCTAACCAGTATTGATAAAAACGTGAGGTATCACGAGTTAAAGACATACCTGAACGACTTGATACTTTCTTTAATTTATTGTTAATAACTACAAAAATCATAGCTAAGTCATTCTCGAAGCCATCTGACTCAATTTGATGGGCGTAAGACGTTTTATCATCATAACCTTTTTCCCATTCAGCAAAACCACCATAAATACTTCTTGATGCTGATCCAGAACCACGACGAGCAAGGCGAGATAAATCTTTATCTGATAGGTTTAAATCAAGCGCTTCATTGCAAGCACCAGCTAAAGCTGCATATGCACTAGCTGAAGAAGCTAAACCAGCAGCAGTAGGCACAAAATTATCACTTTCTATTAGTGCATACGTTGAAATATCAGCTTCTTTTCGAATCATATCCATATAACGTTGAATTTTAGCACTTTCTTTAGCATTAACAGCTTCTTTATTTAAAATAAGTTGATCTTCTGTTAATGAATCATCAAACGTTACACGTGTTTCTGTATAGAAACGCTCTAATGTCACTGATAAACTATTATTCATAGGAATAATTAGATTTTCATCTGCTTTTCCCCAATATTTTATTAGAGCAATATTCGTATGGGCGCGTGCTTTACCACTTTTTTTCAAAGATTTATCCTCCTAACTTTTCAATCCAAGTATGTTGCGCTCCAGCTTTTTCGGCTGCTGCAACAATAGTTTTAGCAGTCACTTCTTCTTTAGTTAGAATTAACATGCTACCACCTCGTCCACCACCAGTTAATTTACCAGCTACTGCACCATGTTGTCTTCCAATTTCGAGTAAAGTTTCGATTTTATCGTGACTGACTGTCAATGTTCTTAAATCGTCTTGACATTGATTAAATATATTAGCAAGTTGATCAAAGCTATGATGGTTAATTGCATCACTAGCTAAATAAACAAGAGAGCCAATATGTTCAATGACATTCATATATGACTCATCGTTATCACATAAACGATGTACATCTTCAACTGCTTGTTTTGTAGAGCCTTTAACTCCTGTATCAATAACAACCATATAGCCATCTAAATCAAGAGACTTTAAAATTTCAACTTCTCCTTTTTGATACCAAACGGGTTGATTCGTTACAATCGTTTTTGTATCAATACCACTTGGTTTACCATGAGCAATGCGTTCAGCCCAGTCTGCATTTTCTAGTAATTCTTTATCAGATAGCTTCAATTCTAAATAATCATAACTTGCTCTTATAAAAGCTACTGCTACTGCTGCACTCGAACCTAAACCTCGAGAAGGTGGTAAATTAGCTTGAATTTTAATCAACAATGGTTCTTCAACATGTTTGCTTTCTACGAAGTGTGTAATAAGTGATTTCAAATGATCAGGTGCATCGTATAAAGGACCATCATAAACATCACTCTGAATTGCTGAATAATTACCTTTTTCTAAGCTTTCAATAAGCACTTTTACTTTTCCTGAAGTAAATGGAATGGCGATTGCTGGCTGGCCAAAAGTTACAGCATGCTCACCAATCAATATAATTTTTCCGTTAGATTCTCCATAGCCACGTCGTACCATGATCTCTCACCTTTAATATTCTTTCTAAAATGATTTCAACATTCATTAATGTTGTTTTAAAATTGAACATATTTATACATTTGTACATGTCATGTCACACATATGTTTATACTCATTTACTTCAAATCTTGCATTTGTGTTAATACATCAATAAATAGTATAAAACTTTGTCAAAAATAGTTCAAAACTTTGAAATATTTATATCCTAAAAAATGTTATAATCAACATAATTATGGTTAAATTATCGTTCTTAAATGAATCCACCTCATCTATATTACTATAAAAAATAATAAGAATGTAGCAATTTTTATATTTTTGAAGGTAAATATATACTTTAGTTGTATGATTGCATGCTAAAAAGGGAGTAAGCTAAAATTCACTTAGAATTTTTCTTACTCCCTTTTATCTTATTTTAATCTAAGGAACGATTCATTTTCTCATTACGTTCAATCATTTTATCGAAATATCCTTCATAACGTTGCCACTCATCCTCTGTAATTGGATCCATATTTAGCTGGCCACCTAAGTCTTTAATCGCATAAAGTAATTGGAACATCACACCTTGAACTTTAATGTCCCGATGAAGTAATGTTTCCAAAGATGCCATACATTCTGGTTTAATATCCGGATATTTAAATTTCGTAACTTCACCTTTCAAGGCACGTTTATAAAATTCATGCATCATTTCAGCTCTTTCTTCACCAGAACCTTCAACACATAAATAAATTTGAACTGCAATACCTCCACGTACCCGTCGTTGTGAAATACCAGCAAATTTTTTCCCATCAATACTTAAATCAAATCTTCCAGGACAATATGAATGCTCTATTTCTTTAGTATCTATATCTACATTTTCATTTTCGAACATTTTACAAATAAGTAAATACATAACTGTGAATGCTTCATCAATGGTTGTCTCAGTTTGTCCTTTAAAAATAAGCGAAATATTTAAAACACCTTGGTCTAATACAACCCCAAGACCACCAGAATTTCTAACGATTGCATTATAACCGATCTCGTCAGTTAAGTATTGAATACCGTCTTTTAAAAATGGCAAACGTGAATCATGTATACCTAAAATGACAGTGTGTTGGTGAATCCATGTTCTTACAACGTTACAAGATATATCTTTTCCTACACTTTCTGAAAACGTGTCATCAAATGCAAATGACTGCATTGGCGCTAAACCTGAAGAATGGTCTATATAGCGCCAATGAATGTCATTAAAATACTTACTCGCTAAATCCATTATTGTAATGTTTGAGCAGCAGTAATAATTGATAAGTTATAAACGTCTTCAGTAGAACAACCACGAGATAAATCATTTACAGGTGAATTAAGACCTTGTAAAACTGGACCAATCGCTTCAAATCCACCTAAACGTTGTGCAATTTTGTAGCCAATATTACCTGCTTCTAAACTTGGGAATACAAATACATTTGCGTCACCTTGAATTTTTGCTCCAGGTGCTTTTTTCTCTGCAACTGCAGGTACAATCGCAGCATCAAATTGAAATTCTCCATCAACCACTACATTATCTAAACCTTCAGATTCCACTTTTTCTTGTGCTAATTTTACTGCGTTAGCGACTTTTTCTACATCATCTGATTTAGCTGAACCTTTAGTTGAGAAACTTAACATAGCAACACGTGGATCCATACCAAAACTTTTTGCTGATTTTGCACTTTCTACGGCAATTTCTGCTAAATCAGAAGATTCTAATGTTGGATTGATAGCACAATCACCAAATATATATTGTTTATCTTCTTTAATCATAAAGAAGATACCAGATGTTCTAGATACGCCAGGTTTTGTTTTAATAATTTGTAAGGCAGGACGGACAGTATCTCCAGTTGAATGTGCAGCACCACTTACTAATCCATCAGCATGACCAGCGTATACTAACATTGTTCCAAAATAGTTAACATTGTTTAATAATTCTTGAGCTTGTTCTTCAGTAGCTTTACCTTTACGACGTTCTACGAAAGATTTGACTAATTCAGGTTTCAAATCACTTTTAGAAGGATCGATAATTTGAATATTAGAGATATCTAATCCTTTATCTTGAGCTAAAGTATTTACTTTTTCTTCATTACCTAATACTAAAGGTGTAACATAGTCAGTTGCTTGTAACTTTGTAGCTGCTGTTAATACTCGTTCATCTTCACCTTCCGGTAATACAATTCTAACGTTTTTTCCTGAAAGTTTTTCTTGTAATACATCTAATAAACTAGACATAATGCCCTCCTCAAATTTTTTAAATAATAGTATTTTCACCTTAATTATACTTTATTTCTTTTAATATTTCTATTTCATTAATTTGTAATCTTTTAAGTATGTGTGACAATTCTCTTTATGATAAAATTTAATCTGTATTGATAGAAAATATAGTTAAAGGAGCGATAGATATGAGTGAAGCAGCTGAAACATTAGATGGTTGGTATAGCCTTCATTTATTTTACGCTGTCGATTGGGCAACGTTTAGATTGGTGCCAGAAGATGAGCGCGAAGCAATGATTAATGAATTTAAAGTATTTATCAAAAATAAAGCCACTGCCAGAGAAAAACAAGCTGGAGATTATGCTTTATATAATATTACAGGTCAAAAAGCAGATATTTTATTATGGTATTTACGTCCAGAAATGAAAGAATTGAATGAAATTGAAAATGAATTAAATAAATTAAGAATTGCTGATTTCTTCATTCAAACTTATTCATATGTATCTGTGATTGAGTTAGGTAACTATTTAGCCGGTAAATCAGACGAAGATCCTTATGAAAATCCACATATTAAAGCAAGATTATATCCAGAATTGCCTAGAACAGAATATATTTGTTTCTATCCAATGGATAAACGTCGTAATGAAACATATAACTGGTATATGTTACCAATGGAAGATCGTAAAAAACTAATGTATAACCATGGTATGATTGGACGCAAATTCGCTGGTAAAATTAAACAATTTATTACTGGTTCAGTAGGTTTTGATGATTTTGAATGGGGCGTCACATTATTCTCAGATGATGTTCTACAATTCAAGAAAATTGTTTATGAAATGCGTTTTGATGAAACGACTGCTCGCTATGGCGACTTTGGTAGTTTCTATATCGGCCATATTTTAACTACTGATCATTTCGATCAATTTTTTGCAATTTAATATATAAATGGAGCAAAGACTAGCATAGTAAACGCCAGTCTTTGCTCCATTTTTCAATAAATTAATATATTTATATAAAACAATTAGTTTCCGAGATAAAGTACACTTTTTACAAAGTGTACTTCAAGTAGTATGGTTTGGGAGAACTTCATTACTACTCTGAACATTAACAAATCACAAAAGTGCTGTCGCTACCCAGCACAATGTTGATTTGTTAACTATTATTATTTAACCGAATTGTAATGTTTTGAAACATTATTGTTATAAATCAATTGTTTTTTAACATTAAATTTTATTTTCATTAAAATATATTTACCTACTATTGAGATATAAATGAATGGTCATCATATTATGATTGTTAAGTTTTATAATGTAAGGTAGTTATTTTCATGTACTTCTACTATAATAATGATTACATCTTAACGAATGGTGATGAAATGGAAAATACAAATAAACAAGAACATATAGATGAAACTTTAATCAAAGACGTCGTCATGATGGCTGGACGTATATTACTTGAATCTGGCGCGGAAGGAACACGTGTAGAAGATACGATGACACGTATTGCCCGAAAACTAGGATATCCTGAAAGCAATAGCTTCGTTACAAATACAGTCATTCAATTTACTTTACATAACGAATCTTACCCCCGAATATTTAGAATTAATTCCCGTGATACTAATCTCATTAAAATTTCACAAGCAAATGAAATATCACGATTAATCACAAAAGGGGATATCTCTTTAGAAGATGCAAAAGAGCGATTAGAAAAAATATATATTGCAAAACGAGATAGTAGCTTAACATTTAAAGGGATTGCTGCTGCCATTATTGCAATTAGTTTCCTATATTTGCAAGGTGGCCAATTTATCGATGTGATTACTGCTCTACTTGCAGGTAGTATTGGGTATCTGGTTGTTGAAATTCTAGATCGTCGATTACACGCACAATTTATTCCAGAATTCGTCGGATCCTTAGTTATTGGTATTATCGCAGTATTCGGTCATTGGTTAGCGCCAAGTGGTGATTTAGCTACTATTATTATTGCTGCAGTCATGCCTATTGTACCTGGAGTACTGATTACGAATGCTATACAAGATTTATTTGGTGGTCATATGATGATGTTTACCACTAAGTCTTTAGAAGCACTTGTCACCGCATTTGGTATTGGTGCCGGCGTAGGTTCGATATTAATATTAGTTTAGGAGTACGCATAAATGTTTTGGTTATTTAATTTTATATTTAGTTATACAGCTTCTCTCTTTTTCTGTGTAATCTTTGACGCTCCTAGAAAGCTGTATTTATCGTGTGGTTTTGTTGGAGCTTGTGGATGGATGGTATATATTTTATTCTACCAAGGTTTGAATATACATACGATTTATTCAAGTTTTTTCGGTAGCTTTACATTGGGTTTAATCAGTCATTACATGGCTCGTAAAAAACGTGAACCTGCAATCATTTTCATGGTTACTGGTATTATTCCATTAGTTCCTGGTGGACTTGCTTTTGATGCAACTAAAAATCTAGTCTTATTACAATTTGGTAAAGCAATCAACACAATGCTCGAAGTCACACTTATCGCTGGTGCGATTGCATTAGGATTATTATTCGCAGACCAAATTTCAAAAATCATCGTTTCTGGTTTCGCTCGCCGACGTAAACGTATATAACAATAAAACGCGAGAGATTGTTGGTAATTAACCCTCAGCTCTCGCGTTTACGTATATTATTTTTTATCTTTTATCATTTCTTTAACTTCTCGTTCTGATTGATTTAAAATCAGACGACTTAATTCGTCATTATTCATATTTTTTAATTTAGGGTATCGAACTACAAAGAAAATAAGACCAATCACTAACCAACTACCCAATGCAATATATGAAGGCATTGAAAGTGAAGCCGGCGATCCTGGAACTAATAATAAAAGTAAAAAGATAAATGAAACAATAGAACCTAAAATAGCAAAGGTCTTATAAATAGGACCATACGTGTTACTTTGTTTATTGTAACTAAATAGCTTAGCAGCAGATAAACAAGTAATAAAATAAGCAATAGATACACCTGTTGAAGACATATCAACAATCCATGTTAATGCGGTACGTCCTAACCATGGCGCAATTAAAGTAATAGCTACTAAAAAGATAATAGCTACATATGGTGTTTTATATTTTGGATGTAATTTACTAAACGCTTTAGGCATGATACCAGCACGCCCCATTGAGAATAGTAATCGACTTGAACTCATTAAGAATCCGTTTAATCCAGTAAAAATCCCCATAATAATAGCAATCGCTAATACTCCTAAGCCAATATAACCAAAAGCAGTTTGTGTTTCAGCGCCTGTTAACCATAAATTTCCGTTAAAATTCGCATTATTCGTACCCAACCACCCTGTGTATAAAATCATAATGACATAAGTTAAAGCTGCTGCTAATAAACTGTATACAATCAGTTTGAACGTTTTATTTGGCGAGAAATTAAACTCTTCTGCTGTTTGTGGAATATTATCAAATCCCACATAAGCCCATGGTGCAATAGCTACAATCATAATAATGGAATTAAACCATCCAAGTTCTTTACTTGCTAAAGGTTGTAAGTTACTTAACGAAAAGTTATTTCCGAAAAATGAACCTACAAACATAAGCACAACAACAATGACCATTGCTATACAAAAATAATATTGGAGTGTACCAGAAACACTTGCACCACGAATTGCAATAAACATAAATACTAATAATAATACCGTAGCAATAACTATTTCTGTTATGTAAACATCCCATCCAGCAATCGTATATAACCTTCCATTATTCAAAATGTTTGGCAGTAAAAACTTAATTAATAAACTAAATGCTGTCGCATTTAACGCTACTACACAAACATAACCGAATGTTAAGAACCATGATGAAAAGAAACTCACATATCTTCCAAAACTTAAATAACTAAACGCGAATGCACCGCCTGACACAGGAAAACGTTCGACTAATGCGCCATAACTTACAGCAATTAATATCATCAATAAAGCACCAATGACAATACCAATAGATGAAGCAATCGGACCTGATTGTTTAATCCAATCACCGGGTAGTATAAATGCTCCCCATCCGATACACGAGCCATAAGCAATCGCCCAAACAAATTTTTCAGAGAGATTTTGTTTTAAATCTCCTCTATCTATCTCTCGATTTTTATTATTCATAAAATAAACTCACCTCAGGTACTTAACATACCCAAAAAGGTGAGTTTACTAACCAAAATATAAAATATTATTATCCAGCAAATTTAAATGTTGCAATAATTAACATTAACCATCCCACAATAAAGAGTACGCCCCCTATTGGTGTAATAGCTCCTAAAATACGAATTTGAGTCAATGCAAGAATATATAATGAGCCACTAAATAGAACAATACCAAAGAACAGAAGCCATCCTGCCCAATTCACATTAATAGAAGTTGTACCACTAATGATGCCAATCATAATTAATCCTAGACCATGATACATTTGATAATTCACTGCTTTTTCCCATACTGACATATATTTATCAGAGAGTTTTCCTTCAAGTCCATGTGCACCAAATGCGCCCGTACCAACAGACATCATCGTACACAATGCACCTAAAATTATAAATACTTTCATCATAATATTTTAGTTCTCCTAACTTAATTTTAATTAAAAATCAAATATTGATTCACCATTTCCAATTTCATCATCCGTCACCATCATATTAGACGATTTAGTTTGATGCTTCATTGTTTGTGGAACTTTACCACCCATCGCTTCAATTTCTGCAGCAGTAATCGCTGAATGATTTGAAGGCTTATTTGAAAACGAAGATTCAGAAGTTACAATATTAGTAAAATCATGTTTTGATTTTTTAGAAGGTCGTTTTGAAACATCGGAATAAAGAGATGTTAAAGTATGAATCGCATACATATGCTTTTCAAACTGTTGTTCATCTTGAGCTTCATCTGCTTGCACTAATTCTTGTTCTATAAGTTGAATTAATTGTTCTTTGTTCAATTAAGATTCCCCACTTTCACACCATTGTATTGGCGTTTTACCTTTAGATTCTAAATAATCATTTGTACGAGAATAAGGTTTAGACCCAAAGAAACCTCGATAAGCAGATAATGGACTTGGATGAACAGATTTAATGATATGATGCTTTGCTGTATCAATTAATTTTATCTTTTGCTGCGCAGGTTTTCCCCATAAGATAAAGACAACATCTTCGCGATAATCTGAAATAGCTTTAATG
>NZ_JANJPM010000002.1:0-128147 GCF_026222585.1 Staphylococcus sp. SUC_1.2
ACTTCTACTTTTACTTTCTCATTTCTGATTTCTTCAACTGTCGCATCACCATTATCTATTACTTTTTGAGCTTCTGAACTAATTCGTTCTGCTTCTGCTTTTTTCGCTCTATAGTTATCTGCTGTTGCTGGCGTCATTCCTGGCGTTGGATCTTGTTCTGCTGTTGCTACATCAAGTTGACGTTTTGCTTCAACTAAAGCACTATTATCTGCTTTATTTTGTAGTAATGAAATTGCATGTTGAATTTTCAATGAGACATCATTAATATTATTTGTCGCATTTGCAACATCAGTATTTGTTGCTCTATCATTTGATAACACTTCATTAGCTTTTCTTCGAACTGCTTCAATTTCATCATGCAAATGCTGCATTTCATTATTATATGCATTCACACTTGATGGTGTTTTACCATTAGTGTCTCCTTGTGCGTTAAGTTTAGGTAAAGCATTTCTAATGCTCGATTTATCTGCATGGGTTCTAATTGGTACATTTACAATTTCTATACTTCCATCTCTATAAGTAATACGTGTTGGTACTGTTTGCGTTGTATCACTCTGTAAATTTGTAGGTAAACTTACTCCTTCGTTTACATTAGCATGATCTTTATTATCTACATTAATCGCATTATTAAGTTCCTCATTACTAACTCTTTCACCAGGTTCTTTGACTATCTCATGAATGATAACATCATGATGTTCTGGTCCCACAATTCCAACTGTATTATGACTGAAATTATCGTCACTTCCAGCAATAGATTCTGTATTAATCAGTACATGCGGTTTTAAAGAATTAGCTTTAAATGTCACTTTACCTGTTCTAGAATCAAGTGTTACATAATCTAGCTGATTATTCATCGACCATTGATTTTGATTATTTTTAGTTACAATTAATTCTCTAGATTGTTCTGTACTATTACCAATTTTTTCTACATAGCTAATTTTAACTTTATCTGTAGGATTTTTTGTTGTTGATGCATTAGCATTGTTTGGAATAACTTCGAACTCACCATTTTGTTTAAATACAAATGTTGTGTTAGATGGTGTTGCTGGCTTAACTTTGTAAGTCGCACTTATAGCAGCTTCACTTGTCAATTCTCCATTACCTGTCGTTGATTCAGTGTTAATCAATGTATCATTTGGAACTGACATTTTGTCATAAATAATTTTACTACCATCTGGAGAAACTGATAAACCAGGTGTGTTTATAGAATCACTAGCTTTTGTCCATTTGCCTGTATTATTTTTGACAAATGTGCCAATAACTTGATTTCCTTTTTTAACAGTAATTCTATCTGGATTTACAATTGTATTTCCAGCATTAGCTCCTAAGTTTTTACCTGTTCCTGGTGAAATGACTACATCACCAACATCATTTTGTGTAACAGTTGCTGGATTTGGAACTGCATTTGTCACTTTAAATATTGCTGTATCAGAAGTAAAAAATACATGATTTTGGTTATCTAATACTTCAAAGCTCGCTTCTTTTTTGAAAGCTTGATTTGGATGTGCTAAATTTGACCATTGTTCGTTATGAGAAGCTGTGGTATTTTGAGTCCAAACAAGATGGAAACCATCTGTAGGTAAACCATTCGCATTTTCTAATACGATATAATTATTAATATTTCCATTTCCTTCAAAACTTGTTCCTACAATCGTACTATACTCTGATTTTTTAAATTTATATTGATATTCATACACTTTTACTGGCACATTATATACGTTATTAATACCGTTATACCTTACTTCAGCAGTTAAGCTTTGAACGCCAGCAATATTATTACTTGGAGCATTATTATTTTTCCAAGTCACTGTAGCCCCATTCATATAATTATTTTCAAATGTCACATAATTTGCTGCGTCATCGCCATAAGTTAACGCGTGACCGACCACATCACGTTGTGGTGCTTTAGCAGTGGCTGGTGCATAAATGGTTACTGGAATAGAAACTGTTCTCGTTTCTCCATTACTCAATGTGACAATGGCGCGTTTAGTTGTAGTACCAATTGTGTTTTTCCATTGATTAGCATTCTGTTCCCATTCTACTCGTATGATATCTGAATTAGATTTAATGTAAGTTCTAGGATTATTTAAATCAATGTTGTCCCCTTTAACAAATTTTAATCCGCCGTCTACCGCTTCAAGTTGTTTTGTTACAGGTGAAGATGCACTTAAATCTGATTCTATTGATTCTGAACGTGTTGAGTTCACAACAGAACCACTATTATTTTGTTCAGTAATCGTTACATGATCAACCGTGATAATTGATTTAGCTTTAATATTACCAAGTGGTAATACTCCTGGAATTGTAATAGACACTGAACCATCACGATTTCTAGTCATAGTTGTATTACTCATTTCTCTACCATCTTCAGTATATAGTTTAACCTGTGCATTATGTGGAACATTATTTACTTTAATAGATTGTCCAGATAAATCAGCTTTATATTTTGTACTTAAAGCATCAATTGAAGGCGTAGTTGGTTTCACTTTAAACAATACATTAACTGGGTCTACTTGACCGTTAGGATATATCACATTAATTGTTTCTGTGAAAACACCTGGACTATTTGATAAAGGTCGTCCAGAACCAGGTGCCCAATCGAAGTTCGTACCCGATGGTAAATAATTTGCAATACCTTCTACAAATGCTCCTACATTAGATGACGAGCCTTCATTTGCAGATAAGAAATTACCATTTATTGTTGTTTGATATACTCTTTTTGGTTTCGCTTTAACTACTCTATAGTGTGCTTCTTTTTCAATGGGTGTTGTTTCACCATCAAATAAGATGTTTGCTCTTAAAATTTGTGGGACACCTACTGTTGTAGAGTTAATATCTGGTCCATTACCAATCCAAGTCACAGTAGCATCTGTCAAAGGTTGATCATTGTTTATAACGAAGAAGTCATTATTATTTGTTCCTTTACCACTTGGGAATGGCTGACCTTGTACTGTAAATAATTCTATTCCTCTGATATTAGGAATGACATGTTTTACTGGTACAGTAATGGATGTTCTTGAATTATCTGCATAAGTGATAGTCACTTCAACATTTGCATTATTACCTGAACGATGAACATTACTAATTTCTCTACTTCTTATTTCATTACTGCCCTCTGTAACGTAATTTCTATTGGTAATTGATTTCGAAATATCTAAACTGTTAAAAATAGCTTGTCTATCTGTCTCAGATAAACTTGCATTGTTACTAATATTTGCTATACGTATTGGATGTGACTCATCAGCAGTTGTCATGACACTATATTTATCTTTTAATGGTTTGATTAATACATTAAATACAGCCGTTGTTTCGTTATCACTACCATCTGTTACTTTAACTTTCACTTGTTTAGACATTGGGGTAGATACATTAGGGGCAACACCACTTAATGTTGAATGATTTAATACATTCATAGGTATTTGACTGTCATTAGGTACAGTAACATTTTTAATACCAAAGTTATCAGTTAATGTAAGTGTATTTCTGAAAGTTTCTCCTGAAAATACAACATGATCATTATAATTATCTAATACAATATTTGGCGTTACTTTATCAGTTGGTACAAATACGATATTAATCACATTGTCTGTTGATGACATTGATTGTCCAAGGCGTTCAATATAGCTTTTTGCACCATAAGGCGTTAAATACAATTGTTGTTTATCTACCGCACCCATAATTCCATTATCAGTACCATTTTGTTTAAGCACTTTATCTAAATGGAAACCAGCAGCGCCATTCATGGCTGGAATATCACCACTCATCACTGTTGAATTGCTGCTTGTATGTCTATAGTCACTGCGTGCAACGGCAGAGTTGCTATATCCAGTATTGCTGTCAACTATGTCTAATACTTGAATAGGTTGACCATCATATGTAAATGGATGTTCTCCATCCGAATATATACTATTCCCTTTAGAATATCCTACAGGTTTAAATCCACGAGCTGAGCCTGATTCTGCTAATATTTTCTCTTGACCTTCTATATGGTTTCTCAACCCTGCATGTTTAGGCGTTGCTCTTAAAAGTGATAATACGTCATTGCCTGTTATTCTTCTTCCAATCGTTGCATCATAACGATAAATTATTGTTTTACCATCTGGAGACCACTCAAATCCACCATCTGTGCTTCTTCCATTAAGTTTTTGACTTGTCCAAGTCACAGTATAATCATTACGTAAATTTATCCATTTTAAGAAATCCATATGATCAAATGTTGAAATGAATTGTTTTGTTAATTCACCTTTAGTAATCGTCACTCTTACACGACTTGGATGATTACTTAAAGGTTCATCGTTTTCAATTCTGATATCACTATCATTTAGATTTAATTGCGGATTAGCAGCTTTAAAGGCATTTCTAACTTGTGTAATTTCATCATTACTTAAATTTTTAGTTGTTGAACGGTAAACACGTTGATTTTCTGCTAATGTATTGACATCAACTACGTTAACTTTAATTGTCAAACGTTCTGAACTATGGTTGTAAGCATTTAATGCATCTACGTTATAAGTATAAACACCTGCATTTAGACGACTCATTGCTTGAGCTGATGGTATTGAACTACCATTAATAGTTGTAAATGCATTATTAGGAATATCTTGTCCATTACTTAATGAGAAATATTTTCTTAAATCAGGTCCAATTGTATACTCTTGACCTTTAGCAATTGTAATAAATGCTTCTTTTGTATTTGAACTACCTGGCTCAGTATATATTGATTTACGTTGTGGTCTATATGTAATCACTTGAGTCGGATCAATGATACGAGTCGAACCATCTTTAAATGTCAAGACTACTCTACCATCATTACCAACCATATACGGGTTAAGTGTACTTAAAAATGATGTCAAACTACTATTTTTAGCTTTAAGCGAGTTAATGATATCATTTCTTTCGCTTTGCGAAATACTATTAGGATTACCCACTGTTTTCAATTCTTGCTGGCTAAATAACTGAACTGGTTTATCATCTGATAACTTTCCAATATGAAGATGATATGGACTTACATTAGTATTATTACCTGCTCTATCATGTGTTACAGGTTGAACAAGAATATCACTGTTCCATGTTGCATTATTAGAAATCGTTCCAGTAATCACTAAAGTACCTGCGTCTCCAGAATTATCTCTATTAAATACTGCTTGTAAACCACTATTTTCAGTGATAGATGCATCTTCCACACCTGAACCATATGCATTGTCAGAAACAGGAATTGAAATATTAACGTTATCTCCACGATAATATTTATCTTGAAGGCCTCTTACGTCACCAAAAGTTGGCGGTGTAGTATCTAGTCCTACATTAATCGAATTACTAAAGTTGGATTGCACTGGATCTTCATAGTATGTAATTGCTCTAATAACCCCATTATTAGGTAAAGGATTAGTATAATCACTTTCTTCAAATGTCACCGTGCCATCTAAGTTTGCCATCTTTTCTGCGAGTACAGTATAGCCTAAAGGTGATGTGCCAGGACCTGCACCATCTGTACCACCTGAAACTAAACGTACTTTTGCTCTCTCATCTTGTGGTACATGTGTCACTGTAATAGTTGGTTTTTTACCACCTTTTTGTCCTAATTGTGCCGCAAGTGTTGAAATAACTGGCGGATTGGGTTTGGCAATGACTTCAAAGATTTTAGTTTCATTACCAATTCTCGCTGTCATCACATGGCGTCCTGGTGGCAATTGACCAACCAATACTTTATTTTTCTCAAGTTCTGTATTGGGTCTATCTACTGCATCTTCAATTCGTAGAGAGGGTGGATATCCAGAGATTTCCCATACATTTGCAGACTCGTTACTTTTAAATTGAATCCGAATATTTT
The DNA here is from genome assembly GCF_026222585.1 of Staphylococcus sp. SUC_1.2. Taxonomy (NCBI): domain Bacteria; kingdom Bacillati; phylum Bacillota; class Bacilli; order Caryophanales; family Staphylococcaceae; genus Staphylococcus; species Staphylococcus sp. SUC_1.2. The sequence goes on from NZ_JANJPM010000002.1 coordinate 5,831, forward strand.
GATGATAATCCTTACTATTACCATTAGTCACTGTATTAAGCATTTGACCTTCTTGTTGTAAAAAGACAGCATGATGTGCAGCTTGTGATTCAGGTGAATTCTCTTTATTATCGGGTGCATTATCTGAATAGAATCCAATAGATTGTTCTAACTTTGGTTTGACAAATAAATTTACTTTTTTGATTGTTTCACCATTATGGTATGCATCACTTACATTAAACCCAACAAAAATTTCAATTGGTCTTCCTGTTCTCGCAGCCTCTTTTAATTTTTCTTCAGAAAACATTTCATGAATTTCATAAGAGTTAAGCGGATTTACACCAAAATTACCTCTATAACGATCAGTAGGCACTCTAGGGAATAAACCCATTACATGATCACTAGGGTTACTTAGATAACTTGAAACATCTTCAGCATATTCGTGTGTAGCGAAATCGCCATCTAAGTAATGTTTTTTCATTATTCTACGCTCTGGCACATCATAAGCTGATTCAACATGGTCAATATGCAGTACGCGATCGATAACATCTACAATTTTAGTTTTACGATCATTATACTGTTCTAGCGGCTCTAAATATAATTGGTTATAGTTGTTGATTTCATTAAATTCAATCCCTCTACCACCTGCTGCATAATATAATCTATCTTGTGAGCTACCAGACGTTTTAAATTGAATGGTATAACTATCTGTTCCTCTAGCTTGAAATGCATAGATATGATCAATACCTTGATTATGATCTACTTGCCCAGTTAAATAACGATAAATATCGTCTCCAGCTACTTTAATTTTATTTGGAACACCTTCTCTTTCAAAGAATGTAAATGGTTGATTTTCATTACCACGTGCAAAATCCCCTAAATTATAAATATGATTAACTGAATCGTTATAGAACTCACTTCTATTCAAAGGATTTCCTTGTCTGAAATTATATGCACTAGAAGTAATACCACCAGCAGAATCCCACATTCTTGATAATGCTTGATCTCTACCGTCTCCAGTACCAGATGATGATGTTTCATGACCATTTACATCTGTGGTAGTAAAACGTACTGGTCCCGTTGGCGTTTGACCTTTAGGTAAACCAAACCAAAATACCATGCCATTACGTTTAATATGATACTTATTAAAATTAATCGTCCATAAATATCCATCATTTTGTCTAATTGATGAAATTTCTGCAATACCTCTAACACTAGATGGACTCATATTTCGATAATGAGAACGTGTAGCGTAATATGGTGCACTTTTATTCGTTGCATGTAAAAACGTTCCTGACCAATAACCGGAACCATCATTTTCATTTTCTACATACCATTCTTTTTTAGCATTATTATACAAATCTGAATTCTTTTTTACTTTTGAGCCAGGTTTTGGTCTAGAGTTATGAACTACTGGTGGTGTATAAGTATTAGCAGTATTGCTAGGGGGTCTCGTCCCACCTTGTCCACGTACAGGACGTCTACTTGATCTTACAGCACGTGCTTCTCTATTTGCTCTTGTACTGATTGTACTTACTTGTCGTTGTGGTAATGAACCGATTAAAGCGTTAGCTTGTTCTATTTCTTTATATAATTCATTTATTAATGCTTGGTTTGTATTATCATTAGTACTAAAAAAGTCATTAACTTTGTCAAATGTTGCTTTAATTTTAGCAACTTTTTTATTATCAGATTGTTCTCTATCAATTTTTCGATATTCAGCGTAAGAACGGTCATAAGCTGCTTGAAGTTTATCAGCATCAATTGTTGTTAAAGTTGAAGATACTAGGGTATCATCTGATGCTTCTCTATCTTCGTAACGAGTACGATTACGGTTGTCATGACTATGTCCTTCATTTACCTCGGTTACATTTATATCATCTAATTTATTTAGTTGAGATTTAGCTTCATTGTTTTCTTTTAAATCTGTTGTTGTATGAGATGTATCTTTGTTTTCGTTTTGAGATGAAAATGATGTTAAATCATTTGTTAATGTATCTGTAGTCTGAACTTTATTTAGAGTTTCATTGTTTTCTTTTTGACTCTCAGATACAAGTGAAGCTTTAGGTTCTGTGTTAGATTGAACTTGCTTGTTACTTGTCTCATTTGAAGTTTGTTCTTGGGCTCTAGCTTTTGCTTGAATCACTTGCGCATCTTTTTGTAGTTGTTCACTGGCGTGTGCTTGAGGTGAACCTAAGAAAATTAATGTCGCAATAACAGTTGAAAAAGCACCGACTGTGTATTTACGGATACTAAACTTCTGTAATTTTTCTCGATAATTCACAGTGATTATTCACTCCTATTCTTGATGTTTATTCTTAGCTGTATAGGTGTAAATGATGAAACATTTTTATTTAAAATATAACTATATTATGACTCAATGTCTCACAATCATTTACTATATTGTACTGAACAATAGGTGTATTTGTTCATTTATATATTATCATCATTCATTTTATATGTGTATATTATTTTATGAATATTTTATTAAATAATATATTTAATTTATGTACTAGATGTACTTCAAATAATTGTTTCAGCTTTATTTAGCTTATTAGAACTTAAAAATTCATTTATATTTTGTAATCTAAAAGCCATCACCTAGAGGTTTTTATTTAGAATATCTACGTAAAGCATAATCTAGATATAACATAACGAACTTAAAAGACATTTAATCTCATCTCTTTTTTAATATTTTTTAAACATTCCACCAGATTTGGGCTCGGTAGATTGAAATCCAAACTTCTTATATAATTGATCAGCTGGATAATCTGCAATCAGACTGACATATGTCCCTTTTTCTGCATGATTTTCAATAAATGCCATCACTTGTTTTAAGATTTCTTTCCCAAAACCTTGTCCTTGATAATATGGATGCACAGCAATATCTATAATCTGAAATGCAGTTCCCCCATCTCCAATGACTCTACCCATCCCAATCAATGTTGATTCTTCATAAATAGTAATATTAAAGCATGCATGGGGTAATCCTTTTTGTGCTGCTGTTTCTGATTTAGGACTCATGCCCGCTTTTACTCTTAATTCACAATAATCTTTAACATTTGGCGGATGATTTGAATAATGAATCATTAAGACGTCCTCCTCTTGTAGTCTCTTTATGCTTAATTATAAAAAAAGACACAATAGGTTTAAATCTATTGTGTCTCAAATTATTATTTTAATCTCTTTGTTCTTTTAAAATGGCTTGTCTTAGTAAAAAGAAAAGTAATAATAAGCCAGCAAGCATTCCTGTATGACCGATACCTGCAAATCCAGCAAATGCTTCTGGTGAAAAACTTTTTCCAGTGACTTGGTAAGTACCTTTTGTCAGCATCATTCCCACAGTAACAATAACACCGATATTGTATACAATGAAGAACCAATTAAATAAATAATAACTACTTAACTTAAATACTTTTTCAAGCGGAAGTAAAATTAAAAACATAAACATACCTAATATTAATGTATGTGTGTGAACAAGAGCTAGTTGCGTATCGCCCGTAAAATCATGTGCTTTCGTTAACTCTCTGTAGTAAAATCCACTTACAAGTCCAATAATCATATAGACTAAAAAAGCATATAATAATCTGCGCATAAAAAATCCTCCCTTACTTCAATTATTATAATCGATTATCTTCGTCTTTAAAGTGACAAAATTTTGTAATCAAATCATGTTACGAAAAAATGACCTCTAGCAAGCACTAGAAGTCACTTTATTATATGTCTTATTTATTTCTTGCATGTTTAAATAATGCAACTAAAGATAAAATAATGGCAACAAGTGAAATAATCCACAATGCGATAGAACCACCTGAAGATGATTGAGTTCTTTCATCTTTTTTAGCATTGTCTCCTTTAACAGTGTCAGCATTTGCATTTTTTTCCACTTCCAATGTTGGAGCAGGATGTTCACTATTCGCTTTGCCCGTCCATTTTACTTTATCTTTATTATCATATGTCTGCACAGCTTTAAATGAATATGTGCCTTCTTCTTTAGGACTTGCTACAAGAAGTGGGAATTCGATAAATTCATTAGGACCAATGCCTTTATCTTTCGCTTTCCAAGTGATTTTTGTGATATTACCTTTTTTGTCTTTATCTAAACTATATTTATATCCTTCTACAGGTTGAATATTTGACACTTGTACTTCTTTTGGAATATCTAATTCGACTTTTTCAGTATGATCTTTTTGTTCAACAGGCACTCGAACATCCACTTTTTCGTAAGATCCAGGTTCAACTGCTTTTGGATTTATCGTCACATGTGCATCAGCATATTTAAATAAACCTAATGAAAAGAAGAACACTAAACCTGAAGCAAATAATTTTTTAAGCATATTTTACAATCTCCTTTTATGGAATATTAATTTGACTCATAATAACACCAACAAGTATTAAAATAATACCAATAGAAACTTCTACGATTAAAGAGACTTTATTAATTCTATAACGTTTGTTTAAGGCGCGCGTTGTTTGCATAAATCCTAAAGCCATCATCATTAATGTTCCTGCGATTTTAATTATTAATAATATTGTCCATGTTTGCATATTAGACCATATTGATAAAATTTTAGTTTCATCAATCGACATTAATATACCTGTAATAATGATAACTACAACAGCAGCTCCATTCACTTTAAATAAGATTTCGCGTAATAAATCAACTGCATCTCGTTTTTTAGTAAATACTGAAGAAAACAAATAAATTAATGCGCCTAGCCATAAACTGATACCAGCTAAGTGTAATGTTCTAAGTATAATTGACCAAACAGGAACACTTTGAGACCAAGCATGTCCTGACATACTTAAAGCTAAAATCATAATTATCGAAATAGCCCAATACCATGTTCGTTCCATATTTCTTAATACAAATAATCCACTTAAAATAATTAAAGCAACAGCGCTCAGTATATATGGGAATTGAATTAAGACACTTGGATTAAATGTTAAAACTGAATCCAAAATATCAGATGATAGAGTCATCAGATAAAGTACAAGTGACATAATATATGCCATCATCATGATCAATGATACAGCGACATGTCTAGGGAAAATATCAAATGTTGATAAATTATTTCTACGTGCAATACCGTTTAACCAATATAAACCAACTAAAATAATTGTTGCGCCTTCAGCGATATATCTAAACACACCAAACCAAAATGCAGGCGTTTCATATGCAACAGGAGTAGTATCTACACCATTGGCTGTTTTTTTACCAACTGAAAATTCAAATTGATCACTAATTTCATGACCATCAGCAGATACAGTATGCCATTTAATTTGTTGTGTACCTTCTTTTAATTGATCGCCTGAGAAAGATAAAGTATCTGAATGTCCTGTTGTACTCGGTTTAATATCAGCAACTTTCTTTCCTTTATCATTATATATCGTTATCCCTGAATATTCGGCATTTACCGGCTCATTAAATGTTAATTCGATTGTATCTGGTTGTTTTGATACGAGACCGTTTTGTGCTGGGGTTGTTTTTTCTAAAGTAGCGTGCGCAGAAGCTATTTTTGTCATACTCGGCACGAATAAAAATAGGAACATCATCAATAACGCTATAGCTACTTTAGAACTTCGCTTTAAAATGACCATTGACGTCCTCCTATAAAAAATACTCATTTAACAATAATAAAGTAATATAACTTATTTAACAATAATTATTGTAATATGTCATCGTTTATATAAATTTAAAGCGAGCTAAATAAGAGATCTCATCCTTATAGCTCACTTTAATATCAAATTATTTTATTCTTCTACTAACGCCTGCGTGTCCACAGTTAACTTGTGTCTTAACATATATACAATAAACATTGCTAATAATGAACAAATTGTTTCAGTGATTAATAATGACCATACAACCCCTATTAAACCAAACAACGCATTTAATATAAATAGTACTAGGATAATGTTTCGTTTCATATACTAACACACTAACCCAATATTAATAATTATATTCCATTTGTGCCTATCTCATTTAGTTAGATATCTAAATAATATAATACACCTTTTTTCAAATAATCAACTGCGTTTTACTCATTGCATTTTTTGAAAAATCTTTATTAAAAATAGCTGCGCCGTAATATTTATTATCATTAAGCCCTTTTTTAATATCTGATTCTTTATCTACTTTAATCCATTTAATAGTATCAGAATCACTATCCATTAATTTATCTTCAATTGTTTTACCAATATTTACTTTATTACTTTGGATATCTATACCTTTGTCATTATTTACCACTGCAATCGGTATTTGTTTTGGTTTTGGATTGAATGCAGGATAAAACGCTAAAGAGAATATCACTAATAATAAAATAGCTACAATTGGTGCGAACCATAGTAATTTACTTTTAAAAATATTCATTTCTACTTACCTACCTATACTTATTGAACAATGTGTTGAATATTTAATACCTTGTAAATTATAATGAGATTATCACTTCAATACAATAATCAATAATGATCATATTGTTAATTAATTATAAAGGATTGATGCAGAATGAAAGAAGACCGGAGAGTTCGTAAGACGAGGTCAGCAATTAAGTCTTCATTTATCGAATTATTAAATGAAAAAGAATTAGAAAAAATTACAATTCAAGATATTGCAGATCGTGCAGATATTAATAGAGGTACCTTTTATTTACATTATGAAGATAAATATTTATTATTATCAGATATGGAAGATGAATTTATTTCTCAAATGACGTTCTTAAATCATCTTCATAATATTATGGAAAAAAATCCAGAAGATACTGCTAAAAATTTTATTAATATTATTTTAAAAAATATGCTTCAACATATTTCAGACCATATTACGTTTTATCAAACGATCTTACAATTAAATAGGAAGTCAAAACTTGAAGAAAAAATTTATTCCTTAATCGGAGAAAATATGCAAAAATATATTAGTAAAAATCATGAGATTGAAGGTATACCAGAAAAATATTTTCATAGTTATGTTGCTGGTGCAACAATATCTACTGTTAAATTTTGGGTGAATGATCCACAACGTCTTTCAGTTGAAGATTTAACCAATCATATTTTTAAAATTATTTATAATGGACCTTTAAGAATAATGGTTCAGCATCAATATAAAACTTTAAATATTGACACAGCGAAATAAAGACTAAGAAAGGAACTATCAATTATGTTGACTGCATATAAACACTCAACTACTAACGAAATAGTTGAAACAAATATAAACCAATCTGCATCATGGATAAATGTTGTCGAACCTGATAGAGAAGAAATTGAGCATTTAATTGAACAGTACAATCTGCCAGAAGATTTTATTCGTGACCCTCTTGATGCAGATGAAAGTGCACGTATTGAATATGACGAAGATACTGGCTATTCTCTTATTATTGTCGACTTGCCTATTGTAAGTTCTACGAATCGTCATGTTCTCTCATTTGTTACCATTCCTCTAGGTATTGTGATTGGAAATGGTGTGATTTTTACAATTTGTGATGCTGAAAATGAATTTCTTGAAAATTATTCAAGACAAGATAACGTAAATTTAAAATTTCATAGTCGCTTTGCTTTAGATATTTTACTTACTATTTCAAATCACTATAACAGAAACTTGCGTCTTTTAAATAAATCAAGAATCCGTATTGAAAGAGATTTGAAAAATAGTATTACGAATAAACAACTTTATCGTTTAATGGAAGTAGAAAAAAGTTTGGTTTACTTTTTAGCAGCTTTAAAAGGGAATGATACGATTATTAAAAAATTATTCCGTTTGCCTGCAATTAAACGTTTTGAAGAAGATGAAGATTTGTTAGAGGACTTAGTCATTGAAAATAACCAAGCGATTGAAACAACTGAATTATACACAGGTATTTTAGAAAGTATCACGTCTTCGTATTCTTCATTACTTTCAAATGAAATGAACAATATTATGAAGACATTAACTCTTTTCACGGTATTACTGACACTACCTACCCTTGTCTTTAGTTTCTTTGGTATGAACGTTCCATTACCTATTGATGATAAGAGTTACGTTTCGTGGCTGGTTATCGTAGGAATCTCTTTAATATTAGTCACTATTGTAAGTATTTTCTTATGGCGTAAGCAAAAACTTTAATAAAAAAGTAACCCTTGCAATGTATCGCAAGGGTTACTTTTTTATTCTGCTGCAGCTTTGTAAGCTTTTCTTCGTGATAAAACTAAAGTGACAATCACTGCAATTATAAACGCAATAAACATACCTATGAAATAATGAAGCCAACCAGCATGAGCTGGGTTAATTGAAATAAATCCAGGTAATCCTGCAGTACCTAAAGCAATGGCTTTAACTTTGAAAAACGAAATGTAGGCTGAGCCTATAGCTGAACCTGTTATTGCACCAATAAATGGATATCTTAATTTTAAGTTAACTCCAAATAAAGCGGGTTCAGTAATACCTAAAAGAGCTGAGATACCAGCTGCTGAAGCCACACCTTTAAGTTTCTTATTATTTTTAATAATTAAGAAAGCAGCAAGCGCTGCCCCACCTTGTGCTACATTTGACATTGTAGCGATTGGGAAAATAAATGATCCACCTGTTTTTGCTTGATCTGCAATTAAAGTTGTTTCTACTGCAATAAAACTATGGTGCATACCAGTAATCACAATTGGAGCATAAAATAATCCAAAGATAAATCCACCAATTGCACCTCCAAATTCATATAACCATGTTAAACCATCTGATAACCAATAACCAAGCTGTCTAGTGATAGGTCCTACAAATAAGAAAGTTAAGAATGCTGTACTCAATATTGCAAGTAAAGGCGTTAATAAATTATCCAATACAGTAGGAATGATTTTACGTAATCCTTTTTCAATAGTTGCTAAGATATAGGCTGCCACAAGCATAGGTAACACTTGTCCTTGATATCCAACTTGATTAATATGTAATCCAAATAAATCCCAATGTGGAATAGCCTTACCCGCTTCAACTGCTTTAGGAAAATCATATGCACCCATTAATGAAGGATGTACTAAAATCATTCCTAACGCTGCACCTAAAAATGGATTGCCGCCGAATCGTTTCGATGCACTAAAGCCAATTAAAATAGGTAATAGTGTAAACGGTGCATTAGCAAAAACATTAATCATATCTGCTAATCCAGCGAATTGACTATGAACATCTATAAATGATTTATGATGATAGAATAAATCTGGCGCTGTAAGTAGATTATTAATACCCATTAATAATCCACCGGCAACGATGGCTGGTATAATTGGTACGAATATATCTGACAACATCTTAACAAAACGTTGTAAAGGATTCATATGCTTCGACGATTTGTCTTTTACATCAGCAGTTGTTGATGGCTCTTTTCCTGTTATTTTTTCTAACTCTGCAAATACTTTATTGACTGTTCCTGAGCCGATAATAATTTGATATTGTCCTCCTGTAGAAAAGGTTCCTTTAACTACATCCATTTCAGATAACTTTTTTTCATCTATAATACTTTCATCTTTTAATACAAGTCTTAATCTTGTGGCACAATGGGCCATAGCATCTAAGTTATCTTCTCCGCCTATCGCTTCTAATATATCTTCAGCCGATTTCTTATAGCTCATTCTACTAACCTCCTATATATGAAACTCATTTTAATATTCATTATATAATTGTAATCGGTTCCAAAAAATAAAGCAATATCTTATAAATATTTTATATAATTAATTTTAATTTATCTTTTAATTTAATAAAAAGGTGAAAGTAAAATAAAATTCAATGTCTCACTTCTACAATTTAACCTCACTTTGTGTTGGATATTAGTTTCTTTATGAACATCTTTGTACTAGAGCGCCTCTACTAGAGTTTAAAACTTGATCTACTGTATTTTCAATTTAATTACTACTTGCTAATACATCAAAAAACCTGGGACAACGCATGTTGTCCCAGGTTTTTTTAATACTAATTCTGACATTCTTAACTTTGAATATGTTTCGTGATGTTTAATTAAGTAAAAGTATATTTAGATGTTATGATGTAAAATTGTTACACATTAAATAGAAATTTTTGGGGAGTTATAATGATTCTAAATATAATAGTTAGCTACTGTTAATACCTTTTATATTTGCATGCATCTTTTATTCTAAGTTGCTTACTCTACGGAGTGATGTCATTTTCTCTATTTAAAATACCGTAATCGTTCGTTTCATTAAACTATTGTATATCGGTTGCTAATGCTCTAAGATGTTGTGTCTTGATATACATTTAAATAGTAATTTTAAATATATGGGGCTCATATCAAATATATAAGTAAATTCATTCTTGATGCTATATATTCAAATGATGTTGTATCGTGATGTATGTACAGAATTAGTCATTTTTAATTTCAAGTGAATCATTGTTTAATAGCTTATATCTCTTCACTCAAAATCTATATTTATTATGCATTTAAATTCGTTTCATTGACCTACTAAAAATTTTCAATAGTCTCATGCGACATTCTAAAAAAAATAATAATATTGTGCATCTATAAAATTGTTAACGTTTTCAATTAAAAATAAACGAAATTTTTTTATTTTTAACTATTAATATCTCTTTTATTTTCATATATAATAACTCTTATTATTCAAACAGACCTAAATCCCCGCTTACAAATACTATACTAGATGAGGAGACTTATTTATGAGCAGTACTCTTTTTTTACATGAAAATATTACTTCTATGCCTAGGAGAAACATCAACCATGTGCTTATATTATTTTCTTTAACTAATGAATTAGAAATGACAATCAATGGAAAGTATCACCCATTATCAAATCATATTGCAATCATTAATCAAGGTGATTTATATCAAATTAATAAAGGAAGAAATCTGATTGAGCTCAAAATACCAATGGCTTACTTTTATCTTGAAGACTCTGCTTTTTTTAATTGCCACTTTGATGCACATCTCTTACAATCAAGTCATTTTATCAAATCAATCATTTTAAATAATATAGAACATATGTACAACACATCTCATCATGATGACAAAGTTATTCCAAAGATCATACAAACTTTTTATAAAGAAGCAGTTATTAGACATCCTCATATATATATTCCAAAGATTCCTGTTGAACAGCACATCTTAATTAATATACTTACATTCATTCATGATCACATCACTTCCAATATTTCTCTACAAGATATTGCAGCACATGTACTTATTTCTGAGTCATATTGTTCAAATTTATTTGTACGTATATTGAATATTAATTTTAAAGATTATTATACAAGTTTGAAAATTAATCATGCTATTAGATTACTCATTTGTACAAATGACTCTATTACAAGTATTTCTGAACAATCCGGTTTTAGTAGTCATACCAATTTTACTAATCAATTTAAAAATTATCTTAATTTAAGTCCAAAACAATTTCGTTCTCAACTGAATCATTCTGATCCTATATCTGCGATACGACTGAAGAGTGACATTGAACCTAAGCATTTTGAATTAATCTCTCAGTTTGAAACAACTGAACAATTATCAACCGAAACAACTATCATTGATCTTGAGCAATTAGAAGCCTTTCAACATACTCAATCTTCAAAGGCATTTATTCATTTTAAAAATATTAATGAATTATTCCAGTTTGTTTTTAATGATCATTATGATATCGATTTATCTTATTTACCTAAACCAGCCATTTTGATTAATGATATGAGTGATATGAATCAACATTCAATTAACGGAAACTTACTCAATCGCTGCTTCGAAAAATTATTTGAAAAAAATATCAGTTTAGCTGTCATTATCAAAAATAAATCTGAGTTCACTACTTTTTACGATTTAATTATGACGTTTCTAGAAAATAATCAAGATTATAAATGGAATAAAAAAAGTGTACGATTTATGCTCGTATTTGATACCAAGTCAATGACTATCCAAGATATTCATCTATCATATTTAAAACTTAGAAACAAAAATCGTTCGATTAAATATGGTGTTTTAGTGGAAGGATTATTACATCAGTACGAAAAGTTACAAGAAGTCTATGATACAATGAAGCGTCTTAATTTTGATTACTATTTTGTTGACATTGAAAATATTGATACGAAAAATATATTAATTGAATACCAACGCGGATTTACTCATGCAAATACTCATTTCGAAAACTACGTTCATTTTATAAAGAATTCTAATATACCTTCGACCCAATTTGTCTATAGTAGCTTATCATTACGTTGCTTTAAGTATACAAATGACGGTAGGCATCCACTTCAACTAGCAGATTTAGTTTGTCATTTAACGGCGCTATTAAAATATGGAGGTGGTATTTGCTATCACCTTTTTGAAGATGATCCAATGTTTATTGCATTATTTAATCGACATGGGAGTTTACTTCCAATTATGCATCTTTATCAATTTATTGCAGCATTTATCGATGTGCCTATCCATATTGCAAATAATTATTTAATGAGTCAAAAAGATGGAAATTACCATTTTATCTTATTTAATAAAATTAATGATCGCTACTTGTCTGACAGTAAACAACATTATCAAATACTAAATAAATTAAATGAAAATAGCTTAATCATCGTAAATACATTAAATAAAGAACATGGGACGATTCATCAATTAATGTCTCAAGATAATTTACCTGTATACATTGAAAAAAGTATTATTCATCAATTAGATAGATGCAATCAACCTAAAACAGAACTATTTATACAAGAAGAAACCAATCATCCATTTAATATGACGTTGCATCATGATGAAGTGAAATATATTTATATCAAATCTGTTTAAATTTAATTTTAAAGGGATATTAATATAATAAGGAGATGATTAGTTTGGATAAACAAAAAGTGACTCAAGCGATTGAGAAAGTTTTAAATACTTCTAAAATTGGTGTATTATCAACTGCATATAATAATAAACCGAATAGCAGATATATGGTGTTTTATAACGATGGTCTTAATTTATATACAAAAACAAGCAATAAAAGTTCTAAAGTAAAAGAAATTCAAAGTAATCCAGAAGCATATATTTTACTAGGCTATAATGAAACAACAAATAATAGTTTTGTTGAAATAGAAGCAAGTATTGACATTGTAGAAGATCAGAAAGTCATTGATTGGTTGTGGGAAACACAAGACAAAACATTCTTCGATTCTAAAGAGGATTCTAATTTATGTGTGTTAAAAATAAATCCAAAAACGATTACTTTAATGAATGATGATGATATTGATACACCAATCACAATTGATCTTTAATTTGATTGTTAATAAGAGTAGATAGAATGTATCATGAATTCTATCTACTCTTTTTTGCTTATTTATAATGCTTCATTTATATTAGTTGAAGTACAATTGAATTTTTGTGAAACTTTTATTGCAATTTAATTCTATTTTTTGTATAAATAAATTAATATATTTAAGGAGAGTCTTAATGAAGAACAAAAAAGGTTTAGGGTTAGGAATTTTTTTAATTGCAATTATGTTAATTGTTAGCATTATTTTAGTCATTGTAATGCTAAATGGTCAGCAAAAAGAATCCTACTATGGCTATATGAAAGATAGTCACACTATTGATAAAATGATAAATGAACAAACTGAAAAAGTAGAGAAAAATGTTAAATTACCTTCTAACACTAATGTAAAAGTAAAAAAAGGCGATTTTGTCTTTTTAGTAAAAGAAAAAGGTTCTGATTCATTTTCTAGAGTATCAAAAGTAAATCATGATGAAGTGCCACATGGTCTCATGATGAAAATTCATGAAATGCATGATATGAAAGGCATGTAGCTTTTGATATATTAGGCAGTATAAAGAGCGAGATAACATTCATTTAAAATCAGTTATCTCGCTTTTTCTTTTTGAATAAAAAAGCATCGCTTATCCAAGCGACGCTAAAAATGTCAGATTTCTTTTTTTAAATTGATTCTAGATATTTCTTACCTTTTTCTTTATCATAAACATGTTCCCATTTAGAGATAACTACTGTAGATAATGCATTACCAATAACGTTCACACATGTACGAACCATGTCTAACAAACGATCTACACCGATAATTAACGCAAGACCTTGAGCTGGTAAGCCCATTGCCCCCAATGTTGTTAATAACACTACGATAGATACTCCTGGCACACCTGCCATACCTTTAGATGCAACCATTAATGTCACCATTAAAATGATTTGTTCAGATAATGATAAGTGAATACCATACATTTGAGCAACAAATAAAGCGGCGATAGATTGATATAAGGCTGATCCGTCTAAATTAAACGAATATCCAATTGGTATAACAAAAGAAGTCACTTCTTTTGGTGAACCAAATTTCTCCATTTTATTCATCATTACTGGTAACACTGCTTCAGAACTTGAAGTAGAGAATGCAAGTAATAATTCATCTTTAAGTATTTTAATGATTGAGAAAATACTAATTCCACAAATTCTTGCTACAATACCCAAAACAACAATAATGAAGAAAATCATCGCAAACACAACTACTAAAACAAGTTTAGCTAATGGAATTAAAGCTGAAGCACCGAATGTCATAACAGTTGTACAAATAAATGCAAATACACCAATTGGTGCTAATTTTAAGATTTTATTAATCATCCAAAATACGGCTTCTAATGTACCGTTTAAGAAACCTTTAACTGGTTCAGCTTTTTCTCCAATCGCAGCTAATCCCAAACCAAAGAATACTGCGAAGAAAATAATTGGCAATAACTCACCCTTAGTTAAAGCTTCAAAAATATTAGTTGGTATAATATTTACGATTGTATCAATAAAGTGGTTACCGTATGTAGATTGTTCTGCGGCAGACGCAGTTGATTGATATTTAGTAATATCGCCTTTAGGTAACTTATCAGGATCTAATCCAATTCCTGGTTTAAAAATATTACCAATAATTAAACCTAAACCGATGGCGATGGTTGTAATAATTTCGAAATAAAGAATTGATTTCCATCCATAGCTTCCTATTTTTTTCGAATCCCCTAAATTCGAAATAGATAAAGCAAGTGAACAGAATACAATTGGGATGATGATCATTTTGATTAAATTTAAGAAAACGTCACCGAAAGGTTTAATATAATTTGCAACACCTGTTTGTCCAAATAATAATAAACCAATTACTACACCTAGCACTAATGCAATTAATACTTGCATAGGTAGGCTAACTTTTCTCTTGAACAGAGTCACGTTGAAACCCCCTTCTTCTGACATCGCTTAATTATATCAAATTATTCAAAATTCGGATATAACAAATTAAAAACTATTAAATAATATACATATTTAATTTGGCAAAAATAATTAATTAAAAACAGAAAAGTGAGAATATTTTTAGAATATAGATGTTGGAATTCAATCACTATCTTTAACCTTCTCAATGTAAGAGCGGTTTATAAATGAATGACATTACTCTAAAATCTTTTTTAACTAACTCGTTTACCTTTACCATTTAACAAAAAATTTCATTTAAAAAAACAATATCTATTTTTCTATAGATATTGTTTTTTTGAGTAGTAATCATCATTAATATCTCTGGTTCTACGTATTGATTATATATTATGGCTTATAATTTTGGTTGAAATAGTTATGTTTTGCACCTTTAATACTTTTCTTGGTTTCCGTATCAAATCCTTCAACTAAAATACCTTTACGTGTACCAATTGGCTGAATGATATATGTTAAATTAGGTTCGTCTTTAAACACTACTTGTTTATAATAAACGCCTCTTTTAGCACTATATAATGTTTTTTCTGATTTAATTTTATCTTTCAAATGTTTTTGTTCTATATAATTGTCTACAAGTTGCACATTTTTATGCCCTTGATACGCTTTCGTTCCAAAGAAGAACGCAATAGCTACTACAAGAGAAATAGCTAATATAATAATAATTCTAATAATCTTTTGCTTCTTACTCATCAGAGCACTCCTTCATCCTCTTACTCAATAAAATAGCTTCTTTTATCATTTAAATAATTATGAATGAAATAGTAACTTTTTTAAAGTGATACCTCTTTTTTGTAACAAAATATACTAATAATTTAATTTAGAATTTGAAATAAATCAACATTCTAAATTTATATGTAGACTTATTTAAATTTACTTTTAAATTTATTAAAAAACTTATATATTACTCTAACAATAGTCTTGACAATAGGTATTGTTCATACTATCTTTAAATAAGTTGAGGGGGGAAAAATATGTATGTAAAGGACAGTTATTTAAGTAAACAGTTATGTTTTTTACTTTATGTTACTTCAAAAGAGGTAATTAAAAAATATACTCACTATCTAAAAGAGTATGATTTAACATACACAAGTTTTATGGTTCTTATGGCTATTGAAAACGACGAAAAAATAAATATTAAGTCCCTTGGTCAACGTGTCTTCTTAGATTCTGGAACTTTAACGCCTCTCTTAAAAAAATTAGAGAAAAAAGGTTACGTACAACGCATGCGAGAAAAAGAAGATGAACGTAATTTACAAATTTCATTAACTCAAAATGGTAGAGACATTAAACCAGTATTAGAGCAAATTTCTAATCAAGTGTTTAATGATTTTGATATTTCTGACGATGAAGCGGATGGCCTTGCTAGTAGCTTAAGACATATTATTTCAGAGAACTTCGGCTCTAAAGCTGAATAGTTAATACACATGACAAAAGCTAAGTAATTATTGTGCCTTCTTTCTTTTATTTTTTAACTAATACATAATATTGACGTCTTTTGTCATGTTTCTTTATTCCACATCTTTCACTTTTTAATTCTTCAAACTTTCAAATTGCTTTTACTTTACGTGTAGTATCTCTATTTATATAATGATATTGTAAAATTTCAATATATTTTATGACATATCACTCTGAAAAGGAGATTTCATATATGAATAATAGAGAGTTTTTTGATCAAGCTATTTTTAAAAATAATCCAAGAGATGTATTTCGTGATTTAGGTGAACAAGTATTTAACCAATTTTCAACTAAAAGCTTCCCAACAAATGTTTACAGTCAAAAAAATCAATATGTTCTAGAAGCCGAATTACCTGGCGTAAAGAAACAAGACATTCATCTTAAATATGAACATGCTACTTTAACGATTAAAGTAATTAAACAAGTATCTGAGCAAACTGGTAGTGTTCAATTAAGTGAACGCTCAAGTGGGGAATTGGTAAGACGCTTTGAATTCGAAGATATTAATAAAGATCAAATCAAAGCAAGTTATGAAGATGGTGTTTTAGTGGTGATTTTACCTAAGAAGATTAATGAAGAAGACGAAGGTACTACAATTACAGTAGAATAAATAAAAGAAGTTGAGATATAACTCTCAGCAAGATAGCCAGTAAATGAGTGATGAGACATTCATTTACTGGCTTATTTATAATTCTTCGTATCGTATTATTGCCTTACTCTCTTAGAGGGCAGTTTCAGCTTGTGCTTTTTCTTCAACCTCTCATCAAACAAAGTACGTTGTATTCATATTTCATTTTACATTAGATTATTGAAAACATAGATACTTAGCATAATTTAATAAACAAACGTAGTGCTAGTGCACTACGTTGTTTATTTATTTTGCGTATTCTTTTTTGTAAAGATGACCCATTGTAATAAAAGCAAGTATTCCAAATACAGCTAGTAAAATAAATGCTAAATGACTTGAACCTGTCAATGAAGTAACATACGTGATAACAAGTGGTGGGAAGAAACCACCTAATCCTCCCATCATAGAAACAATTCCATTTGCAGTACCAGATTCTTTAGCAAAGTAAGATGGCACAAGTTTAAAGATAAGTCCATTTCCTAATCCAGCACAAATACTAATTGTTAAACAACCTATAGTAAATAAGGCAATATGACTTGAAATACCTAAAATAACTGCACCGATAATCATCACAACAAAATCTATCATCAAGACTTTAACCGCGTTGAATTTATCTCCTAAAATCCCACCCACAGGTCGTAAGAATGTTGCCAATGCGATAAATACTCCTGATCGAATACCTGCATCTACTTTATCTATTCCGAAATTATTAACTAAATAGTTAGGTAAGAATAAACCAAATGCTACAAAAGCACCAAATGTAATAAAGTACCATAAACTCAAATAATATAGTTTGTAGTTTGAAGATAAATCTTTAACTTGAGCGCCTAAAGGTACTTTAACTTTAGGTTCTTTAGCATCTCCAAGGAAAAACATTAATATTGCAAAAATAGCGATAATAATAAGATAACTTCTTACTGTTGTTTGCCATCCTACAATACCCGCAATAGGAGGTGCTAAGAATGATGAAATTGCTGTACCAATATTTCCCATTCCATAAATACCATTTGCTAATCCTACTTTGTCTTTTGAAAAATATTTAGGAACTGAAGTGACACCTACAGAGAAAATGGCTCCTCCTACTCCTAAAAAAAATCCAGACGCCATTAACATACCAGGCGATTGGGCTTGTCCTAAGAAGAAAATAGGAAATAATAATATAATGAAACTACAAAAGAATACCCATTTAGCGCCAATAATATTTGTTAAATAACCAAATGGTACACGAAGAATCGATCCTAGGATAACTGGTATCGCTAAAATAATTGATAACTGTCCTGGATTAATTTTAATATCTTGTGAAATAAATGGCATCAATGGAGAAATAATGCTCCAAGCCATGAATCCAACTACAAGACTTAAAGTTTGTAACGTAAGTTGAAAACCACCCTTAGTTTTATTCATTTTTTCACCTTCATCAATTTTTATTTTCTATTATCGATAATTAAACCACATATCAATATAGTCAATTTGTGTTATTAATTACTGATTACATTTAAATTTTAATCACTTTGTGAAAATATGAACATAAGGATTTTCCCTTATACTCTCTAATAATCCCCCTATATTTAAATAATAAGACAAAGAAAAACCAACACATGAATATTATGTGCTGGTAAAATTATAATATGAGTGTCATTATTTAAGTCTTTCAACATATTTAAAAGTCTAAAAGTTTCTTCTTAAGCGCATATTCTACAAGCTCTGGTTTAGATTTTAAATTTAATTTAGTCATAATATGCGTTTTATGTGCCTCAACTGTTTTAACGGATACAAACAATTTTTCAGCAATTTCTTTATTTCCATATCCCTTTGCAATTAATGGTAATATTTCTAATTCTCTTTTAGAAAGTATTTTGAAAGGATCATTAGTGGCTTTTTCTTCTTGATTAGAAACATTTACAAATTCATTTACTAATGACGTTGTTAGTTTCATATCAATATACGTTTCACCTTTATACACTGTTCGTACTGCTAAAATGAGTTGTTCATCTGGTGAATTTTTTAAAATATATCCTTTAGCACCATTTCTTAAAACATGAAACAAATATTCTTCATCATCATACATTGTTAAAATTAATATTTTTGTTTCAGGAAAACTTTCAGAAATTTTGCTAGTAGCAATTAAGCCAGACTCACCAGGTGGCATACTTAAATCCATAATTAATACATCCGGTTTGTATTCCATCACCTTCTGGTACGCTTCTACTCCATCAGCTGCCGTAGCTACAACTTCCATATCTTCTTGAAAGTTTAATATCATAGAAAAACCTGTTCTTACTACTGCATGATCATCTGCAATTACTATTTTCAATTATAAGTCAGTCCCCTTACGCTCTCTAGAGTGGCACTTCTAAAGTGATAATCGTTCCTTTTCCTAAATGTGTTTCTACATTCACTTTTCCGTTTACAAGCTCTGCTCTTTCATTCATACCATACAATCCTAGTCCTGTACCTTGTGGTTGAGAATTCGGATCAAAACCTTGACCATGATCAATCACTTCAGCCATTAATAAACGTCCAACCTCCTGGACAAAGACATCTACCGAACTTACGCCTGCATATTTTAATGCATTAAATACCGCTTCCTGTACCACACGATAAACCACCGTTTCTACTTCACTATCATATCTTTTATCTTGAATGTTAGATTGATATACAATTTGCATACCATAATTATTTTCAAATTGTTTAAAATATGATTTAAAAGCCGCTTCCAAGCCTAAATCATCTAGAGATGAGGGTCTTAATTCAACTGATAGATGTCTTATATCATCAATCAATTTAGACATTAATCCCTCAATACGTTGTGATTGTTGGACAAGTTCTGAGGATTCTTTTTGATATTTCAGCAATCTGAGTTCAACATCAATATTTAGCATTTCTTGTACAACACTATCGTGTAGTTCTCTAGAAATACGTTTTCTTTCATTTTCTTGCGCGGAAATTGTTTTTCTCATCATCTGACGTTGATACATTTTTTCTTGTCTTTCAATTTGCGGCGAAATATCTTGAAGTGTAAATGCATATATCTCATTATCTTCATCAATCGCTTGATAAGAAGCTGTAAATGGTCGAACTTTATGATCTACTGTTTTCATAAACACTTGAAAATTGATATCGTTTGGTTTAGATGTGTCTAAATAACAATTTTTGCAACTTTGAAGTTCAAATTCATTTGAATACCCTTCACAACGATCACAAATCGCATTTGTCATCGCACTATAATTATTATCTTTTGAAATAATTTCTTCAGCGGCGTCATTCATTGCAATGACTTTTCCTTCTTTATTTACAAAAACAATTTTTTCATTTGTAGTTTCATAATATTTTTTTAGTAAGTCTTCCATTTGCAGATTATATAACTCTAACACATATATCACCTAGATTTCTTCATTAAATTCCCACAAACGGCCTTTAATATTTAATTGATTAATCACTTTAGGCAATGTTTTATTACCTCTTTGTCCTAATAATAACACGCCTGCAACATGCTGTTCATGCCATAATGGTATAGCAACGAGCGCGTTTAAGTTTTCACTCATCAAAATAGGGTACTTAATTTTTTCTTCTGGTGTTATTGTTTTGGAAACATTTTCTATAACCATTCGCTTTCCTGTTTTCATGACTGTCCCAGCTAAGCCTCTGCCTTTTCTCAAAACAATCAATTTATAACGACTGTTTAAATTACCTGAAACATATTGCCATTTAATAGGTCCAGAAGGTTCGTGGTTTTCATATAGTGCAACAGCAGCAAAATCACAGTTTACTTTTTTTCTAAGTGTGTCAAGTTCCTGCTGAAAATGTACCGGTTCAAACAAAGGTTCCGGAATCATATATCGTACTCCTTTTATATTTAATGTGCACGAGGTGCTTTATGTTTTCTATATACAATATAACGTCTATTTGTATATGCTAATGGAATACTCCATACATGTACAAGACGTGTAAATGGCCAACAAGCTAATATTGTAAATCCTAATAAGATATGAATTTTAAATGATAATGGAACGCCTGTCATTAGTGCTGCATTGGGTGAGAATGTAAATAAGTGTCTAAACCATATAGAAATCGTTTGACGGTAATCAAAGTCAGTTACCATTGCATTAGTAACTAAAGTTGAGAAACATCCCATAAATATAATCAATATTAATAAGAAATTTACGAAAATATCAGAAGCTGAACTTAACTTTCTCACATTACTAATCGTTAAACGTCTTGCTGTTAAAAGTAACATTCCAATTAGAGTCATTATACCAAAAATACTACCAATATAAACAGCTCCAAAGTGATATGTACTTTCGCTTATGCCAAGTCCATCTATCCATTTTGCTGGAATAGCTAACCCCACCACATGACCAAAAAATACTGGAATAATTCCTAAGTGAAATAACAGACTGCCCCATTTAAGTTGTTTTTTTTCTAAAAACTCACTCGATTTTGCAGTCCATGAAAACTGATCATATTTATATCGAGCAATATGACCAACGATAAAAATTGCCACACATAAATATGGGTAAATAATCCAAAGAAATTGATTAAGCATGATGTGTCACCTCTTTTGGAATGTCTAAACAAGCTTTTAATGTTTCTCGTAATGCACGAATCACATAAGCGTAAGGATTATTCTCCTTAGCTAATTGATTTGCCATTTCATATGTACCATCTTCAATAATCATAATCACTAACTCAATATTGCCTTCTGCACGAGGATCATTATGCCAACTTGCTACGTGTAAAAACTGCAACATCAATGGTAGATAATCTGATAATTCATTATCTACCATTTTTAATCCAAACATTTCATAAAGTACTTTTAGTTTTGCGAGCATTTGACCTCTTTCTTTTTGAGTATCAAATTTATTGTAAGTCATATAAAGTGGTGATGTTTTATTGAAATCAAATGTATCCGTATAAATTGCTTTAATTTCAGATAAAGTAAATTGGTACATAATTTCACGATATTTCATTAAATCTGAATATCCTGGATGCGAAGGATGAATCGTTTCTTCAAATGTATTAGGATGAAATGTTAATTTTTCTGGAAAATTAAGTTGTTGTGCAAGATATCCAAAACTTTCTTGATAGTATTTAAATTGTGTTAGATTAATCACGGAAAATACCTCCATAGAAATTCTCATTATAAATCTCTTGACCAGATTTTCCTGACGTTGAACCTACTGGAACACCGCAGCCTTCACAATTATCTCCGAAATATTCACCGCCATATCCTTGGCTACCTTGAGCGTGATACGTATCTAAATAGGTTTCTTTATGTGAAGATGGTACAACAAATCGATCTTCATATTTAGCTAAACCTAATAGACGATACATTTCTTTTGTTTGAATTTCTGATAAACCTAAACGTTCTAATCTAGAAGTATCAAATGGTTTGTTTGTGACTTGAGCACGCATATAACTTCTCATCATTGCCATTTTTTGTAACGCTTCTTTTACTGGCTCTACTTTACCTGCTGTAAATAAGTTTGCTAAATATTCAATAGGTAAACGCATCTCTTCGATGGCTGGGAAAATCATATCAGGATTTTGACCTGAATTTTTACCTTCAAAATAACTCATAATTGGACTTAAAGGCGGGCAGTACCATACCATTGGCATTGTTCTAAATTCAGGATGTAATGGAAATGCCAATTTATATTCAATCGCTAATTTATACACAGGTGAATTTTGAGCAGCTTGGATCCATTCATAACTGATACCATCTTTTTCTGCTTGTTCAATCACTTCTTCATCAAATGGGTTTAAGAAGATATCAAGTTGTTTTTCATATAAATCTTGTTCATTTTCAGCTGAAGCCGCTTCGTGTACACGATCAGCGTCATATAATAAAACGCCTAAATATCTCATTCTTCCTGTACATGTTTCTGAACATACAGTTGGCATTCCTGCTTCAATTCTTGGGAAGCAGAATGTACATTTTTCAGCTTTATTTGTTTTCCAGTTGAAATATACTTTTTTGTAAGGACAACCTGTCATACAGTAGCGCCACCCACGACATGCCTCTTGATCGACTAAAACAATACCATCTTCATCTCTTTTATACATAGCCCCTGAAGGACATGAAGCGACACAACTAGGATTTAAGCAATGCTCGCATAGACGAGGTAAATACATCATAAATGTCTCATCAAATTGGAATTTGATATCTTCTTCAATTCTTTGAATATTTGGATCTTCTGGTCCTGTTACATGTCCACCAGCTAAATCATCTTCCCAGTTTGGTCCCCATTCAAGATTTAGTTTATCTCCTGAAATCAATGAATGTGCTTTTGCAACTGGTGAATGTTTACCTTCTTTAGCTGTGGTTAAATGTTCATAATTATAAGTCCATGGTTCATAATAATCTTTGATTAACGGCATATCTGGATTATAGAAGATTTTACCTAAGGCAATTTTAGACCACTTACTACCTGATTTAAGTTCAAGTTTACCTTTTTTATTTAATACCCAACCACCTTTATAGTGCTCTTGATCTTCCCAACGTTTTGGATATCCTACACCTGGTTTTGTTTCTACATTATTAAACCACATGTATTCTGCACCCGGTCTATTGGTCCAAGTATTTTTACATGTCACACTACATGTATGACAGCCAATACATTTATCTAAATTCAATACCATTGCAACTTGCGCTTTAATCTTCAAGCCAATTTACCTCCTTCATTTTTCTAACTGCGACGTACACATCACGTTGGTTTCCAATTGGTCCATAGTAATTGAAGTGATAACTAATTTGCGCATATCCTCCAACTAATTGCGTAGGTTTTAAGTGAATTCTTGTAGGTGCATTATGTGATCCCCCACGAGTATCAGTAATCTCAGAACCTGGTGTTTCAATGTGCTTATCTTGTGCGTGATACATAAACATCGTACCTTTAGGCATGCGGTGTGACGTTACCGCTCTTGCAGTCACAACACCATTTCTGTTATAAACTTCAAGCCAATCATTATCATTGATACCATGTTGCTCAGCATCTTCATTAGACAGCCAAACAACTGGACCGCCTCTGAATAAAGTCAACATACGTTCATTATCTTGATATGTTGAGTGAATATTCCATTTTCCATGAGGTGTTAAATAACGTAGAACAAGTGCATCTTGTCCACCTTTTATCTTTTTATCTCTTGCGCCAAATACCATTGGTGGAAGTGTTGGTTTATATACTGGTAAGCTTTCACCAAATTGCTGGAATACTTCGTGATCGATATAGTAACTTTGTCTTCCAGTTAGCGTTCTAAAAGGTACAAGTCTTTCAATATTTGTTGTAAATGGAGAATAACGACGATTATTTTTATTAGAGCCTGGGAATACTGCTGTTGGGATAACTTCTCTTGGTTGAGCTGTAATATTTAAGAACGAAATTTTTTCAGATGCACGTTCTTTTGAAATATCCTTCAATTCCATTCCAGTTTGATTTTCTAAATCTTCATATGATTTTTGAGATAATTTACCATTCGTTGCCGAAGAGATATTTAAAATTGCATCAGCTACTTTACGTGCAGTATCAATACGTGGTCTATCGTTTCTAACAGAATGTTCATCGTCATCATTCCACGTACCAATCATACTTTTTAGCTCTTCGTATTCTTCTTTAACGCTAAAACTAACGCCGTGTGCCCCTACTTTACCTTTCTCAAGTAAAGGTCCTAATGTAACGTATTTATCATAAATTTTAGTATAGTCACGTTCTACAATAGAGAAGTTAGGCATAGTTTTACCTGGAATACCTTCTACTTCACCTTTAGACCAATCTTTAACGATACCGTATTCAGAACCTAGTTCTTGTTTAGAGTCATGTGCAAGTGGTGTAGTTACCACATCTTTAAATGTACCTGGTAAATAATCTTTAGCCATTTCTGAAATTGCTTTACTCAATGTTTTGTAAATGTCCCAGTCAGAACGTGACTCCCATAATGGATCAATTGCTGGATTAAATGGATGAATAAATGGATGCATGTCGGTTGAAGATAAGTCATGTTTTTCATACCAAGTTGCTGCTGGCAGCACAATATCAGAATATAAAGGCGTTGCAGTCATTCTAAAATCTAATGATACAAGTAAATCTAATTTACCTACTGTATCTTCTCTCCATTTAATTTCCTCTGGTTTATCATCTTCATTCGGTTCAGCCATTAATCCTGAACGTGTACCAAGTAAATGTTTCATAAAGTACTCTTGACCTTTAGCTGAACTTGAAATTAAGTTAGATCTCCAAACAAATAATGTTTTAGGATGATTTTTTCTTAAATCTGGGTCTTCAATAGCAAATTCTGTTTCTTTATTTTTCACTGATTCAATCGCACGTTTTAAAATAGCTTCATTTGAATCATCGCCCGCATCTTTTGCCTCTTCACCAAATAACAAACTGTTTTTATTAAATTGTGGATATGAAGGTAACCAACCTAAACGTGCTGCTGTCACATTATAATCTGCTGGATGCTGATGTTTAATGTTGTTAGCAAGTGGTGATTTCAATTTATCTACATTAGATTCTTCATATTTCCATTGATCAGTTGCAAAATAGAACCAACTTGTACCATTTTGTAAACGTGGTGGACCTTGCCAATCTTTAGCGAAAGCTACAGTATTCCATCCTTCAATTGGACGACATTTTTCTTGCCCAACATAGTGAGCCCAACCTCCACCATTAACACCTTGGCATCCACATAATAGAACTAAATTCAATACAGCACGGTAAATGGTGTCAGAGTTGAACCAGTGGTTAATCCCCGCACCCATAATAATCATCGAACGTCCTTTAGTATCAATAGCATTTTGTGCAAATTCTCTTGCTACTTGTGTCACTAATTCTTGTTTAATACCTGTGACGTTTTCTTGCCATGCAGGTGTATATTTAGATTCACTATCTTCATAAGATTTAGCTTCTAACTCATGACCAAATCGTTTAATACCATATTGACTAGCCATTAAATCATATACTGTAGCAATACGTACTTCTTTACCATCTGCTAATTTAACTTTTTTAGTTGGGATAGGTCGTTCGAAAATACCGTCTCCTTGACTATCAAAGTAAGGGAATTGAATGGTTTGTAACTCATATTCTTCTTCTGCAACAGATAAAGCTGGATCAATTTTACTTCCATCTTCTGTTTCAAGTTTTAAATTCCATTGTTTGCCTTCTTCCCAACGTTGACCCATTGTACCGTTTGGAACCACAAGTTTGTGGCTAATCGCATCGTGAATAACTGGTTTCCACTCACCATTTTCACTTTTTATACCTAAATCGCTTGCACGTAAAAATCGTCCTGCCTTATAACCATTCTCATCTTCATCCAGCATCAATACAAATGGCATATCTGTATATTGCTTTGCATAATTAACAAACATATCACTTGGTTTATCTTCATAAAATTCTTGTAAGATGACATGTGTCATAGCTTGAGCAACTGCGGCATCTGTTCCTGGATTAGGTGCTAACCAATTATCAGCAAATTTAACATTTTCTGCATAATCTGGTGCTACAGAAACCACTTTTGCACCTTTATAACGTACTTCAGTCATAAAATGGGCATCAGGCGTACGAGTAAGTGGAACGTTAGAGCCCCACATAATGATGTAAGAAGCATTGTACCAATCACTTGATTCAGGTACATCAGTTTGTTCACCCCAAATTTGAGGAGATGCAGGTGGTAAATCAGCATACCAATCATAAAAACTTAACATTTCCCCGCCTAATAAATTAATAAAACGCGCACCAGATGCATAACTAATCATCGACATTGCTGGAATAGGTGTAAAACCAGCGATTCTATCCGGACCATCTTTTTTAATGGTATAAAGAATTTGTGCTGCGATAATATCTGTTACATCTTTCCAACTTGCACGTACATGTCCACCTTTACCACGTGCTTCTTTATATAATTTAGCTTTCTTTTCATCTTCAACGATAGATGCCCATGCGGCGATACGATTTCCATTATTGTCTTCAAGTGCTTCTGTCCATAGATCTAATAGTTTACCTCTAATGTAAGGGTATTTTACACGAAGTGGGCTGTATTCATACCATGAAAATGACGCGCCACGTGGACATCCACGAGGTTCAAATTCAGGCATATCTGGACCACAACTTGGATAGTCAATTTGTTGATTCTCCCACGTAATCACACCATTTTTAACGAAAACTTTCCACGAACATGATCCTGTACAGTTTACGCCATGTGTGGTTCTTACTACTTTATCGTGACTCCATCTTTCACGATACATTTTTTCCCATTCTCTACTTTTACTTTCTAAAACTGACCAATTTCCATTAAACGTTTCAGTTGGTTTGAAAAAGTTTAATCCGAATTTTCCCATTTATATAAATCCTCCTACCTGCAAAGGTAATACGTTACTTATGTCCAATGTTATTTAAAGAAATTTCATTTAAATTGTACATTTTTTCACATGGTTTTTATATTAGGGAATTACCTATTTCATATAAAAGAATCCCTAAAAAAAGTGAGATAACACACGTTTTAAATATCGTGTTATCTCACTTATGACATTCGAAGCGTAAAGAACTACACTTCAATATATTTAATATTTTGGTGCTGCGTTATGATCGATTCATATAAATACTTTTGTGAAGAATGATAAGTTTCATCATATTGAATTAAGCATTTTAAATACTGTTGAGATAAGTCTTCTGCTTTTGAAAGGGCTAAGTCTTTATTCCCTTTAATAACGTACAATGTTTCATCTATTGTTTGTTTTGAGTGTATAATCTTTTCGTCATCCATATAGTTAATGATATGGCCTAATATACAAATTCCTGGATCATGTTTCATATTAAGCTTAGATAATTGATATTCAATAGTGCTTAGTTTACCAACCACTATGGTTTCGTTATAACACGTAGCATTAAAAATGATAGCAATATCATAATCTTCTTTAGTATATCTTCTAATTTGATTAATAATATCATTTAATCGTTTAATTCCCATATAAATTGCCAAAGTCCCACCATTAGCTAAATTACGTATATCCATGTCTTGATCAATATCATCTTTAAAATGACCTGTAGAAAATGTAACACTTGGTGCTACTGAGCGCATCGTTAAACCTAAGTCTAATGAAGCTACCGCTGCACTCGCAGAAGTTACCCCAGGTACAATATCATAAGCAATCTGATGTTCTTTTAAAATGTCTATTTCTTCAGTTACTCGGCCAAACACTGCTGGGTCTCCACCTTTTAAACGTACAACAATTTTATACTTTTTCGCTGCTGCTACTATTTTTAAATTGATACCTTCTTGTTGAATATGTTTAGTATAAGGTTTTTTTCCAACATCTATGATTTCAGTAGTTGGCTTTGCATATTGTAATATCAATGGATTGACAAGACGATCATATAAAATAACATCTGCTTGACGAATTAATCGTTCTGCTTGTTTAGTTAGCAAATTAGGATTGCCAGGACCAGCTCCAATTAAATATACTTTTCCAAATTCACTTTTAGTGACTAGAGACATATAAATACGTCTCCATCTTGAATTTCAACTTGATATGTTTCAACACAACCTGTATCAGGTTCTTGCACTTCACCCGTATTCAAATCAATTTTTTGATCGTGGAGTGGACAATAAACATATTCTCCACTTACAGTACCTTCAGATAACGGTCCTTCTTTATGTGGACACACATTATTAATAGCATGCACTTCTCCATTTTCTGTTAAAAATATACCGATTTGTTTATCTTTAACGATAACCTTTTTACCAATTAATGGTGTTAACTCATCCATAGTTGTTACTTTAACTTTTTCCATTACACTCATCCTCACACTTTCTCGACTTCAAATATTTTTTGTGCTTCTTTATTTTCAACAATAGCTTCCCAAGGTTCTTCTTCAAGTGCTTGTTTTGCATCCATAATTCTATCAAAAAGTTCTTTTTGACGTTGTTCATCTAAAAGCACTTCCTTAACATGATCAAATCCTAGTCGTTTAAGCCATGGTGCTGTTCGTTCAGCATATATTCCAGTCTCTCTGTAATACTGCATAAGCGCACCACAAAGTTGTACCACTTGATCTTCTGTTTCAACAGTAGTAAGTAATTGACCTACAGTTACCTCTGTACCACCGTTACCGCCAATATAAATTTGATAGCCATTTTCTACTGAAATGACACCAAAGTCTTTAACACCTGATTCTACACAGCTTCTTGGACAACCAGAAACACCCATTTTAAATTTATGAGGTGTGTCTATGTATTCAAATGTTTTTTCTAATCGAATACCTAAACGTGTAGTATATTGTGTACCAAATCGACAGAATTCTTTACCAACACAACTTTTCACAGAACGCGTTTTCTTACCATATGCAGAGGCAGAGCGCATACCTAAATCTTTCCAAACTTTTGGTAACTCATCTTTTTTAAGACCATATAACCCTACACGCTGAGACCCTGTTACTTTAACAAGAGGCACGTTATATTTTTTCGCTACTTCACCTAAACGAATTAATTGGTCAGCATCTGTGACACCACCACGCATTTGTGGAATCACTGAGAAAGTACCATCATTTTGAATATTTGCATGATAACGTTCGTTCGCAAATCTTGATGCTTTTTCATCTTGGTGTTCATGAGGATATACCATATTTAGATAATAGTTGATAGCTGGGCGACATTTTGGACAACCATTTTTATCTTTAAAATCAAGTACGTGACGAACTTCTTTTGATGTTTTTAAACCTTTAGCTCTAATTTGAGTAACAATTTCATCACGTGTCAAATCAGTACATGCACAAATACCAGTTGGTTTAGCAGCTACAAATTCATCACCTAATGTACATTTTAGTATTTCTCCAATTTGTCCTTTACACTTACCACAAGAATTTCCTGCTTTGGTTGTTTTTGTAACCTCATCTACAGTAGTCAACCCTTTTGTTGTAATTGCGTTGACAATCGTACCTTTATCTACACCATTACAACCACAAATTGTTTCATCATCAGGCATGTCTGCTATTGAAGTTCCACTTTCTTCTCCGCCTTTATGAAGCAGTGACACTAGTGTATAGTCCTCTAGTGATTCATGTTTTTTCATCATACTATAAAATCTTGAACCATCATCTGTATCACCATATAAAACGGCACCTACCACTCGACCATCACTTAGATAGACTTTTTTGTAAATATTATCTACACTGTTAAAGATTTCGATACCGTGTACAGTTTCATCTTCAACGATTTGTCCTGCACTATATAAATCACAACCTGATACTTTTAAAGACGTAAATGTTGTAGAACCTTTATATCCTTCAGTCTCTTTACCTGTTAAATAATCAGCAAGCACTTTACCTTGTTCATAAAGAGGTGCAACTAAACCATATACTTTACCGTTGTGTTCCGCGCATTCACCCACGGCATAGATATGTTCATCAGATGTTTGCAAGTAATCATTAACAACGATACCTCGATTCACTTCTAATCCCGCTTCACGAGCTACTTCGGTAAATGGACGTATACCAACAGCCATAACGACTAAATCCGTTTCTATTACTCTACCATCAGCTAGCTTAATAGCTTCTACATCATCTGTTCCTATAATTTCTTTAGAATTTGCTTGTAGTTCAATATGCATGCCTTGACGTTCTAAATCAGCTTTTAACATATCTCCAGCTTTACGGTCTAATTGCATTTCCATCAGCCATTCTGCTAAGTGAAGAACTGTTACATCCATACCTTGATCCATTAATCCTCTTGCACATTCTAATCCAAGAAGACCTCCACCAATAACAATGGCACGTTTTTTTGTTTTAGCAATTTCAATCATACGCTCAGTATCTTCAATTGTGCGCCAACCGATGACACTTGGTAATTCTGATCCAGGTATAGGTAAAACAAAAGCTTTTGAACCAGTCGCAAAGATACAGATATCATAAGCTACAGTGATACCTTTAGAAGTCGTAACAGTTTTGGATTGTCTATCTACTTTTTCAACCGGATCATCTACAATTAGTTCAATATGATGTTCTTTATACCAGTCATAATCATTCATAATCGTTTCTTCAACTGTTATTTTCTTTTGTAAAATGTTGGATAACATGATTCGATTATAATTAGGATAAGGTTCTTTACCGATAATTGTAATGTCAAATTGAGAATCTGAACGTTCTAAAATTTCTTCAATTGTTCTTAAACCAGCCATACCATTACCAATCATTACGAGTTTTTGTTTAGCCATATCAATGCCCCTTTTATTACATTTAATTATTATTAAATTCAAATAGTTTTGCACTCACTATTCTTTACAAGGCTATTTTATACCATATTCTTTTGAATTTGTGATTATTTTCACACTTAAATGTAAAATCGGGGATTTCCCTAATAAAAAACACCTTCCATTACATAAGTGAGAATTTAGCACTCATATAATGAAAGATGTATGTAGTTACTATACTGTTAATTCTTTTAATCGCTCTCGAATAATCGATTTTAAAATAGGGTCGAAATTAATAGACGGAGTCATGTGCAATTCATTAGCAATATCCATCTCTGATATAAGACCTTTTACTTTATTAACTAAACGTCCATCATATAAAAACATTGGAACCACAATAAGATGACGATATTGTCTTGAAAGTTGATCTAAATCATTTTTAAACGTAATATCTCCATATAACGTACGGCAATATATAGGTTTGTCTTGCTTTAACTTAGTACTAAATTCTTTTAGTTCATCATGTGCTTTAGTATAAGAAAAGCTACCATGTGCAATCAATACAACTGCCACATCTGACTCTTTATTCATATCCACATCATTAATACGTTGTTCTACTAAATCCACCATATATGGATGCGTACCAAGAGGCGCACTAATTTCATATATTATATTTGGATGTGCTTGTTTAATGTTTCTTAACATCTCTGGAATGTCTACAATGTAATGCATGGCTGAAAATATAAGTAAAGGTACAACTTTAAATTGCGTTTCCCCTTTTTCTATTAAATTAGTAATAGTATGTTCAACGCTTTTTTCTTCACTTTCAATAAAAGCAAGCTCATAAGCGTAAGTTTCATCTTGTAATAAACTATCTATAAATTCACCGAGTGCTTTATTTTGATCTCCTTTTCTCATGCCATGAGCTACTAGAATATTCGCAACCAAATGGTTTCCCCCTTATTATTTTAATGTTGATTAAAATAATAAGATTTTCTGAATATTAAGTCAATATGTTGGGGATTAAAAGAGCGAAAATGTCTCTCGATATTTCCGCTCTTTGATCGTCTTACTATGCTTTTATACTGTCTCTTTTTCCGTTTAAATAGGCATAAACAAGTCCTACAAAAATACCTCCACCAATATAGTTACCTACAAAAGCAAATACGATATTTTTTAGCACATCTATCCATGATAATGCATCACTATTATAAAAAATCATTCCTGCATATAATCCAGCATTAAATACAACGTGTTCATATCCCATAAATACAAATACTATAACACCAACAGCAATGAAAAATGCGCGAGCTAAACCTTCTTTAAAAAGCATTGAAACATAAATACCAATATTAATAAAGAAGTTACAGAATATCCCTTTGATAAGAATATTTAACCAAGTTGATTCTACCGTTTTTAAATGTACTGTTTTACTTAGACTTGCAACCATTTCAGGTGTCATCACATGTGTACCCTTCATTAATAAGAATAAAATAAACCCACCTATAATATTTCCAATAAAACAAAATAAGAATATGTATAACATTTTTTTAACTGCAATGACTTTGTAGTACCATCCGACAGTTAAATACATAAAATTACTAGTAAGTAATTCTGAATTAGTTAGAACAATAAGAACTAAAGCTAAACTAAATGAGATTGCTCCTAATAAATTAACAAGTCCATCATTTGTTCCTTCAAACTGTGTTTTGATTGCTAACATAAATACTGTAACAATAGCTAATAAAAATCCTGACATCATTGACTTTAGTAAATATCGTCCAGGTGTTTGAGTTGCCATAACTTCTTTCATTTGTACCTGTCTTACAGCCGCTTTAATAAGATCTTTTGTAGTATATGTATCTTCAATTGTTGTATGGTTACTTGTCATATTCCCTCTCCTTAATTCATTTATAATTTTATATTATATATAGTGAAGTGCATTTTGAATAGAGAAGATTAAAAAAGAGCAACATATGGAGGTTTATTTTCCATATCTTGCTCTTGTCATGATATTAATGTGCTTTTTTTAATTTTGAAAAATAACGTAATCCTGAAGCAAAAATACCATAGCCTAATGCCGTTCTTAAAATATATTTTATGACGCCATTATTTAAACACTTTGAATTAATTAATAATGTTGGAATTAAAGTACTAATTGAAAATAATCCCAGCACTTTTAAATATCTTTCTTTCATACTATATCATCCTCTTTTCAATATTATTATAACTTAAAAGTTCAATTTAATTTTGACATCCTCGTGACGATTTATTCATTAAGTAAGACTTCTAGTTGATCTAATGTTGAATTCATACCTGCTTCTATTCCCATACCTACTGCTTGTTGAGCTGCTTCTTTAGTTGGAAACACTGACGTAGACGTAATAGTAGTCATTTGTTTATTATCTGAGTTAAAATTGATTGAAATATGCATACCAGGTAAACGCGTATCTTTTTTTCCCTCAGGTGTAGCAAAGTAATCAAAGTATTCAAGATACTTCGGACGATCCACTTTTCGATATTCTGTTAATGTATAGCTTGTCTGTTCTGAGGTTTCTATTGCAAAGAAGGCTTCCCCGCCTTCTTCAGTATTAAAACGATATACTTTTGTCTTAGCGCCTTGAGGATGAAACCATTGCTCAAATAACGATGGATTTGTATAGGCATCAAATACATCATTGATAGGAGCTTTAAATGTTCTTTTAAAAATTATTTTATTTTCTTTTACATCGATTGACATCGTTATCTCTCCTAATTTCTAAAATGGTGATTTCTATAATTTAACAACTATTATATTTTAAGACAATAAAAAAACAGGCAAAGTTAGAACTCTGCCTGTTTTTTAACTTTATTATTCTTCAATAGGAAATTCTAAATCGAATTCCACATTTAATGTTTTACCTAATAAGAAACCACCAGTTTCTAATGGTTGGTTAAATGTAACACCATATTTTTCACGATCAAGTTCGCCAGTAATAACTAAACCTGCTGTATTTTTATTATTAAGTGGGTTTAAGCTAATACCTTTATAATCTAAATCGAATGTTTCTTTTTGTGTTTGATCTTTAATTGTTACATTACCAGTAACTGAATGGTCATCAACACTAATAATTTCAAATTTAATTTCAGGATATTGTTCAACGTTTAAGAAATCTTCACTTTTAAGATGATTATCACGATCTTCTACTTTAGTATCAATAGAATTAGCTTGAACAGTAAAAGTGCCTTTTAAAGAACTTAAATCATGAAAGTCACCTGTAATATCTGCATCAAAATCGTTAAAACGTCCTTTTACATTACTAATTACAAGGTGTTGTATTGAGAAATTCACACCTGAATGAACTGGATCTAAATTAAAGTTAGCCATTTATTTTCCCTCCAATAGTGAAATGATAAAACTAATAGTATTCATTTTATCTATCTTCTACTTTAATATAATTATTATACTCAGTATATTAAATAAATCTAATGAAAATGACAAACTAAACGACTTAATTAAAGTAAATTAATTGTTCTAACTTTATTTCTTTTATCTCTATTCCCTTTTTTTATAAAAATAATGATTTTAAATGTAAGATTTTTAAATATTTCATAAACTATATAAAAACATAATTAAAAGACCTAATTTAATATTTAAACAACACTAAGTTAGGTCTTTTGTATTATGCTATAAATATTGTTTCCATTCTTTAACTTTATAAGGGTCTTCTACTTTTTTACCATTGATAAAAACTGTTGGAACAGATTGAATATGATTTTCTTTTGTTAACTTTTTCTGTTTTTCTGCTTCCTTCCAAGCATCGCTATTTTTAGTTTTATATTCTTTTTTTATGCGATCTTTTTGTTTTTGAGAAATATTTAATTGGTCAATTTCTTTATCTAGTAATGTTTCAGTAATCCAATGTTTTTTTTCTTCTTGTTGATGAGCATATATATTTTTTTGGAATGTAAGATATTCTTTTGGTGCAATAGATTGAATAGCATTCCCTGCTCTAGAGCCCATTAATGAATCTTTTCCAAGAAAACTTGCATTAATAAATTGATATTCCACTCTATTTGTATCAATATAATCTTTTTTTATGATAGGCATGACGTTATCTTCAATTTTCTTGCAATAAGGACACTTATAGTCTCCATATTCTACAATTAAAATTTTTCCATTTTTCGTATGAGCTGGGGTTGTTTCTTTTTTATTTCGAGAGCAAGCGACAACGATAATGATTAAACATATGATCTCAGCTCCAATAAAAATCAATTTTTTCATATATACTCCTTAAGATGGTTTCAATTAGTTAAGATTTTCTTCCTTATAATCCGAATCATGTGTACTAATATATTGTTTCGTATCAAAGTGCTCTAAATAAGTTGCCTTCTTGTCTTTAAATTGATATGTATAATAATGCATTTCATCGTTATTACTTAATGGTCTATATGCTAATACAACATATTTACCTTTTTCATACACATATATATTAGCGTCTTTTTTATCAAAGTGTTTTACCACATCGCCTTGTTCATTCCTAGCAAGTCGTTCTTGTTTTTTATCTTGTAGTTTTACAGCTTTATCTATTTTATTAGCATATTCATCATTACCGCAGCCCGCTAGCAATATGACACATACACTTAATGATAAAATCAATCTTTTCAAATATGTTCACTCCTACTTTTTCTAATCTAACCTAATATAACTCTTACTATTATACTATGCTTATACTGATTATCATACAGTGGTTTTGCAATATAAACTAGACTATTAAAAAATATTATATTTTAAGTTTTATAGTTATATATTTTAAAAAATAATTATTATCTAATACTAAAGTACGAGTAAATTAATTTACTAAATGTGTGTAATAATAGAACTAATTTGATAAAATAGTTTAGAATTCTTAAAAATACAGAGGAGTAGATAATCATGAAATTCGTAAGTTTAACACCTGAAGAATTTGAAAAATTCACATCCGAACATTTTTCTCACTATACACAATCTCGAATACACTTGGATAATAGAAATGAGATGAAACATGATGTACATGTTGTAGGTGTTAAAGATGATAGTGGAGATGTCATTGCAGCAACATTAATGACTGAAGCACGCGCATTAAAATTTTATAAATATTTTTACACACATCGTGGTCCAGTAATGGATTATAGCAATATCAAACTGGTTCACTTCTTTTTCAAATCACTAACAGAATATTTAAAAAAACAAAATTGTCTATTTGTTTTAGTAGATCCATATATTTTAGAAAACCTACGTAATGCAGATGGAGAAATTTTAAAAAGCTACGATAATCGTGCAGTGATTAAAACACTTGAAGACTTAGGATATAAACATCAAGGTTGGTCTATAGGTTATAGTACAATGAGTCAAATTCGTTGGTTGTCTGTACTTGATCTTAAAGATAAAACTGAAGACCAATTATTAAAAGAAATGGACTATCAAACACGTCGTAATATTAAAAAGACGTATGAAATGGGCGTAAAAGTTAAAACATTACCTATGGAAGACACACATACTTTCTTCGAACTGTTCCAAATGGCTGAAGAAAAACATGGCTTTAAATTTAGAGATGAGCCTTATTTCTATGAAATGCAAAAAACATATAAAGATCATGCCATGCTAAAATTAGCTTATATCGATTTAAAAGATTATTTGTCTACTCTACAACATAAACATGAGGATTTAACAAAACAACTTACTGAAATTGAAGAAGCTTTAAAAGAAAGCCCTAACTCTAAAAAGAACAAAAATAAACGCAATCAACTTCAACAACAATTTGATAGCAATGAACGTAAAATAAACCAAACAAAAGATAAAATTGCAGCAGAAGGTGAAGTATTAAATCTAGCAGCTGCATTATATATCTACAATGAACATGAAGTATATTATTTATCTAGTGGTTCTAATCCAAAATATAATGAATATATGGGGGCCTATCGTTTACAGTGGGAAATGATTAAATTTGCTAAAGAGCATAACATTGACCGTTACAACTTCTATGGTATTACTGGAGACTTTAGTGAAAATGCTGAAGATTATGGTGTTCAACAGTTCAAAAAAGGCTTTAATGCTGGTGTTTATGAATATATTGGTGACTTCATTAAGCCAATTAAACCTGTTCTTTATCATACTCAACAATGGATTAAAAATAGAAGATAATCATTGCATTATAAGTATACTTTAAGGTAGGCATATAACTATGAAATACAATATGTTTTCTATAGGGGATACATTCACTAGTAAACATTACAAAATAACTGAGGAAGAAATATTAGAGTTTGCTCATCAATTTGATCCTCAATATATGCATCTAGATAAGAAAAAAGCAGGCCAAGGAATGTATAATGGGATTATAGCATCAGGTATGCATACCCTTTCTCTTTCTTTTAAACTTTGGATTGAAGAAAATAAATATGAAGAAGACATCATAGCAGGGACTCATTTAAATAATGTAACATTTATTAAACCTGTCTATCCAAATGATAACTTATATGTAAAAGTTAAAGTTTTAGATAAAAAATTAAAAAAACAATTTGGTAGTTTAACCGTTGAAGTTATGACATTTAATCAATATGAGAATAAAGTACTTCAATTTGAGCTTACTGTTTTACTATCAGTTTAAAATAATAAACATTTCTAAAGTCTATTTATCTGAAGAAAGAAAGCATTATTCAATAAAAAGAATCGTCGTTCAAGATGAAATATCTTAAACGACGATTCTTTTTTAATTTTTATTAATTACATTTAAAAAACGTCTTAATTCATCAGTTTTAGGATGATTAAATAATTCTTCAGGAGACCCTTCTTCACCAATTTCTCCGTCGTGAATAAATACAACTTTATTAGATACTTCTTTTGCAAAACGCATTGCATGAGTAACTATCACCATCGTCATGCCTTCATTTGCTAATTCTTTAATAACCTTCAACACATCATTCACAAGTTCAGGGTCAAGTGCAGATGTAGGTTCATCAAATAACATCACTTTAGGATTCATCGCTAACGCTCTCGCAATCGCCACACGTTGTTGCTGACCACCAGAGAGTGCATGAGGACGTTGATCTTTAACATGTGTTAAACCTACTTTTTCAAGTAAGCCTAATGCTCTATCTCTAGCTTCTGATTTACTCATTTTCTTTACAGTTACTAAACCTTCCATCACATTTTCTAAAGCTGTTTTATGTGGAAAAAGATTATAACTTTGGAATACCATCCCTGATTGTTTCCGTACTTCAATTTGAGATTTCTTATCTTTAGCAGTATAAGTTTTATCATTCACAGTAACGTTGCCTTCAGTCGGAATCTCTAACGCATTAATCATACGCAATAATGTAGTCTTACCCGAACCGGAACGACCAATTAATGTGACAACTTCGCCTTTTTTTACATTCAAATCAATACCTTTAATTACTTCTTTATCATTAAAAGATTTATGAATATTGGATAACTCAATCATGCCTTATACCCTCTTTCAATATATGATTCATAGAAGCCTTGGATGACTGAAATAATAAAACAAACAACCCAATACATCACAGCTACGAGAATATAAATTGTAAAGTACTCGTATGTTGTAGAAGCAACTTCTTGCGCTTTACGGAACATTTCAGCTACTAAGATAAATCCTAATAATGAAGTGTCTTTAATTAATCCTAAGAATGTGTTACCTAAAGCTGGAACTGAAACACGAATCGCTTGAGGTAAAATAATACGTTGAATCGTTTGACGATAATTCATTCCAATAGAGTATGCCGCTTCTGTCTGGCCTTTTGGAATAGAAATAATACCGCCACGGATAATTTCAGATGCATATGCACCCACATTTAAAGACAATCCAATAATCGCTGAAACAACAGAAGACAATGTCCATTGTTCGTCTGCATTTCCAGTAATTAGACGTCCAAGTTCTGGAATACCATAAAAGATAATAAAGAGTTGTACAATCATTGGTGTCCCACGAATAATAGATACATATACACGTGCAATTCCTCTTAATACTTTACTAGACGAAATACGCATTAACGCCGTAAACAAAGCGATAATCAAACCTAAAATAAATGTCACAATTGTAATTGGAATAGAGTATTTTACTAAACCTTCCAACATGGGTCCAAATGCTTGAGTTGCTGCATCTAATGCGTGTTGTTGTTGACTATTTAGGCTCAGAAACATTTTCACCGAACCATTTCTCACCAATTTTTGCTAGTTCACCATTCTCTTTAAGTTTTTTCAAACCATCGTTGAAATCAGAAACAACTTTATCATCGACACTTTTAGAGAATGCAAATGCTGATTTATTTTGTTCTGCATCACCTTTGATTGCTTTAATTTTAGCATTAGGTTTTTGTTTTTTATAATCTAAATAAGATAAGCTATCATTAAAAGTACCATCCACACGTTTAGATAATAATAAATCGATAGACTGGTTGAAACCATCTACTTTAGTGATGTTAGCACCTTTATCTTTAGCAAGTTTTCCGTAGTTAGAAGTAAATGTTTGTGCTAATTTTTTACCTTTCACATCATCAAATGATTTAATATTCTTCTCATCATCACGAACAACTAAGACACCACTTGAATAAGTGTAAGGGTTAGAGAATTTATATTTTTCTTTTCTTTCTTTATTAATACCCACTTGGTTTGCAATGACATCAAAACGTTTTGCATCTAAACCAGCAAACATTGAATCCCAAGATGTTTCATTAAATTTAAGTTTATATCCTTCTTCTTTCGCAACAGCTTTAATTACATCAATATCATAACCAGTTAACTGATCTTTTTTGTTGTGGAAAGTAAAAGGTGCATAAGTCCCTTCAGTTCCTACACGTAAGGTTTTTTTATCACTATTACTGCTACTTGATTTTGAATCACTATTTTTGTCAGATGAACCACTATTACCACATGCGGCTAATACAAAAATAAGTGTCAAAGCTACAAATAAAAGTCTTTTCATTAATAACTCCTCCATATTCCTATTAAATTAGTCAGAATAAATTAATTCTAATCTCATCACTATGAATAGTCAATAACTATTTAAACTATTAAATAAAATAGAAGGTTTAGATATGAGGTTAATGACTTTCTTCATTTAAATCCTTTTTTCGTTTAAGTAAAAAAGTTAATAATAAACTAACAACTGTGATAATGACTGCGAATAAAAAGCCAGAATGATATCCATGTATCATTGCGTCTGTTTGAATGTGTTTCATCATCTCTGTTTTAGCCATTCCTTGATAATCACTTGGTGTCGGTTTAAAATGCTGACTTGCTACACTTAAAATTGTTACTAAACCAGCTGTACCAATAGAACCCGCTACTTGTTGAATCGTATTTGTCATTGAAGATCCATGAGCATTTAATTCTGGAGTGAGTTGGTTCATTGTATGCGTCATTACAGGCATTAACCCTAAAGCAATACCAATCATACGAATCGCATAAATAGTTGCTAAAACAATTGTTGACGTATGTTCATCCATTACTACAAAGTAGGACGTCGTAATTGTTACAATAAGCATACCTATCATTGAAAGTACTCGTGCTCCAAAAGTTTCGTATAAACGCCCAGATATGATAGACATGATTGCCATTACAATTGCTCCAGGTAACAATATCAAACCGGAATCAACAGGCGTACGTTGCAACACATTTTGTACAAACATAGGTAATACCGTTTCAGATCCAATCATCGAAATCATCGTTACAGCCATAATAGCAATACCTACTGTGAATTGACTATTTTTAAATACTTTAAAACTTAATAGAGGGGTTTCAAGTCGTTCTTGTCTCCAAATAAATAAAACTACAAAAATAATGCCTAAAATAATAGTGCTCAGAACGACTGGGTCATTCCAACCTTTCTGAGAAATAGAACTTACCCCATATAACATACCACCGAATCCGAGAATAGATAAGATAATGGATAGTATGTCAATGGGCGCTTTTACTTTTACTCCAACGTTTTTAATAAAAATTAAAGCAAGTATAAAGGTCACTGCTGAAATTGGAGCTACAACATAAAACAATGCTCTCCAATTAATGTATTCAACCAAATATCCAGATAATGTAGGTCCAATCGCTGGTGCTAAACCAATCACTAATCCAAACATCCCCATATATTTTCCACGTTCGTGCGGTTCAAATAT
Organism: Staphylococcus sp. SUC_1.2; assembly: GCF_026222585.1. Lineage (NCBI taxonomy): Bacteria > Bacillati > Bacillota > Bacilli > Caryophanales > Staphylococcaceae > Staphylococcus > Staphylococcus sp. SUC_1.2. Next base: position 47,403 of record NZ_JANJPM010000002.1, read on the forward strand.
ATCTAATATCGTCGTCATCATTAGTGGCATCATAATACCAGAACCTAATGCTTGGATAATTCTTGCAATTAATAAAGTAGTGAAATTAGGGCTAAATCCTCCTAGTAAAGTGCCTAGAAAGAATATAATAATTCCAGTTAAGAAGACTTGTCTTGTTGTATAACGTTGAATAATAAATGCAGATAATGGAATAACTACTCCATTTGTTAGTAAGAAGGCTGTTGTGAGCCATTGTACTTGAGAATATTCAATATGAAAATCTTTCATTATTCTCGGTAATGCTGTGGTCAACAAGGTTTCATTTAATAAACCAAAAAAGCCACCTAATAGCATAGTGAAAATCATAATTAACTTTTTACTATGCGACATGGTATCATCTCCTTATTTTTATTTTATAAATCGTAATAATTACTATTTACATAAACCATCTTTTCCTTTATTCTTTATAAAAAGGAGGACTATTTATGAAACAAGATTTACAAACTGCACGTCGCAACTTAAAAAGTTCTAATATTAAAACACGCAAACGTGCATTAAAGATGATTAAGCAATATCGACGTTAGTTAAAACCGTTTAACTATTTTTACAAACAATCTTACTCCACTACATTAATAAAAGACTAAAGCACTTCTTTAATGCTTTAGCCTTTTATTGTATCTACTATATTACAATAAATAAAAATTCTTGCTCACACTTTTATAAATAATAATGATTAGTTACTTTTAAATCATCATCTAATTCATAAATTAACGGTGCGCCAGTTTTAATTTCATAGCCTATAATGTCTTCATCTGATACGTTTTCTAAATATTTAATTAATGCTCGAATAGAGTTACCATGTGCTGCTACAAGTACAGTATCCCCATCTAATAAATGTTGTGAAATATGATCAGTCCAAATTGGAATGACACGCTCTAATGTTGTTTTTAAACTTTCAGAGTAAGGCATCATACGATGATCTAAATGACGATAACGACGATCATTTAAATAAGATTGACGTTGTTCTTCAGTTTGTGCTGGCGGTAATACATCATAAGAACGTCTCCATTGATGAACTTGTTCTTCACCAAATTCCTTACGGGCATCATCTTTATTTAACCCTTGTAATTTTCCATAGTGTCGTTCGTTCAAGCGCCAACTTTTATGAACGGGAATCCATTCTTGGTCAGATTCAGCTAATAAATATTGAGTCGTTTCCAATGCTCTTGTTAATAAAGAAGTATAAGCAACATCAATTTCAATTTTGTTTTCTTTTAATTTTTTACCTGAAGTGATGGCTTCATTTCTCCCTTGTTCTGACAGTTGAACATCTTCCCAACCGGTAAATAAATTTTTCGCATTCCATTCACTTTGTCCATGGCGACATAAAATTAATTTTGGCATAATATAACACTCCTTAGGTTAATAGAAAGTTAATGAGTATAACGATTGAATTATAAATACTTTCCTCATTATTTAATTTAATATCTATTTATCTTTACACCATTATTATAGAACTATTTCACTTTTTTTCATAATAGGACTACTTATAATTTAATTCGGAATATATGATAAACGTTTGAGATATTTGTTACTTCGTGTTCATATTTGATAATGATTCTTGATATGACAGTAACCTATGTCATTAAATTAACTGTTATAGTGAACATACCGTAGTCAACATCTAGATTTATTGGGATGCAATGTTTTAATTCGAACATTAATATCCAAATCACAAAGGAGTTTTTTATCATGAAAAAATCAATTTTTGCATTAATGACCATGCTCTCATTAGGTGCCGCTGGATTAGAAAGTGGCCAGGCACACGCAGAAGAGGTATCAACATCCCCTTCTCAACAACATCAATACCAATATCATCAAAGTCATACATCTAATTTAAATATATCAAGTTCAAACGCGACAACTTCTAGTACTTCAAGTCGTACACAATCAGTATATCAACGTTTCTTAGCTGCTGGAGGCACAGAAGAAATGTGGGAGAAAATTGTACTTCCTGAATCCGGCGGTAACCCTAATGCATCAAATGGTCAATACCATGGATTAGGCCAAACTAACCAATCATGGGGGTATGGATCAGTGGAAACCCAAACTAAAGGCATGATTCAATATGCAAAAGAACGTTATGGATCAATTGGAGCAGCGATACGTTTTAGAGAATCAAATGGTTGGTGGTAAATTGAATCAAAAAAGAGCAGGAGTATACTCCCGCTCTTTTTTATTTCTCATTTAATGTATTTGGTTCTGGATGAACATATACAGACGATATACCATTATGTTCTAAATGTGTTTCTACTCTATCGCAAATATCATGCGCTTCTTGTAATGATAAATTTGCATCAACTACAATCGTTACATCTAAAAAAATGCTACTGCCGTGATAACGTCCTTTTACATTTTTTACTTCTCTTACATCTGTAACTTCTTGAACAAGACTTCGATATTCTTCTAAATCTTGTTCCTTAAATCCATCACTCAATGCAAAAATTGAATCTTTAAATATCCCAAACCCAGTATAAATAATTAAACATCCTAATACAGTAGCAAGTATCACATCAATAATAGGTAGACCAAATTGTGTAAATAATAATCCAATAGCAGTACCAATACTGACTAAACCGTCAGATAAATTATCTTTTGAGGCCGAGTCTAATGAGCTACTTTTAGTTTGTTTTGCAAGTCTATGATTAATAGCATAAACACCAATCATAATGACACCACTCATCATACTAATAATAATCGTAATAAAATTTGGAATATGGTGTTCATTTGTCAACATTCGAGGTGCATTTTCAATCACTACTTGGATACCTACAAACATAATAATGAATGATACGAAAAGCGTTGAAATATTTTCAGATTTCAAATGACCATAAGGATGATTTTTATCAGCTGGCTTAATTGAAATCTTTAACCCCACAATAACAGCGATAGATACAACAATATCAGTCATATTGTTCAATGCATCTGCTCTTACAGCTGCCGAATCGTACACATATCCAGTAATATATTTTGCAACAGATAAAACGATATAAACAACTAAACTTAAATAAGCGCCTCTTTGCGCCAATTTAAGATTTTCGTTTTGGGTCATATCTAGTTAACCACCTTAAACACTTAGTATTACTAGTATGTACTATCAAAATTTGAATTACAATATTTTTTTATTTCTATCATTTTTATAAAAATAAGCTAATTAATTTTTTAGTCAAACCTAATTTCCTATTTATAAAAAAAAGAGCTAGAAGTACACAATTCTAGCTCTTTTTTAAATTTTAGTCTTTTAAAATCCATTTAGATAATATAAAAGTAATCGGAATTGTAACGATAAGTCCTACAAACGGTGCAATTTCAGAAGGGAAATTAAACCATCTTACAAAGATATATAAAAACAAAGATTGCATTCCCATATTTACTACTTGTGTTAATGGAAAACTTAAAAATTTCTTAAGGGTTGGTTTAACTCTATAAACGAAATAACAATTTAAATAATAAGAAATAATAAAACTTACTATAAATCCAATAATATGACTCACCATATAGTGAATGTGTAATAATTTTAGTAAAATGAGATACACTAAATAATAATCAAGTGTATTAATCCCACCCACTATGACGAATTTAATTATTTCATAGTGCGTTTGTTTTAACTTCATAGTTAATCTCCTCTGTCTTCTATTACATTAATATCAAACGGCAATATTTTAAGTTGTTTATTATTTGAAATTTGATAGTACTCTTTGAAATTTTCCTTTTCGATTTCTTCAGTTGGAGTCATTTCATAGAAATATGTCTCAAATGGCAAATGTTTTACAATAATTTCATTTCTATGTTGTTGAATTTGAGTTTGAATATTATTTAATCTAGCTTCATATTTAAAATGCACAATCGTAAAAATAGCAATAAATACGAATAATAAACATCCTACACAAATTTTAAGAATATTATCATAGCTTTGTTTTAAAGTATGTAATTCAGTAACTAAAGTAATCAATATCACACACCACATTATATATACAATAAAGAACTGTTGAGACGTTACCTCTGAAATGAAAAAGATAGGTATAGCACTTAAAATAATAGAAATAAAAGCAGCTATTAAAATAATACGATAGTAGCTATCTGTAACTATAATAAAACTAGCCATACTTATACTGACGAAAAAGCTAAAACATAATAAGAAATTAATTAGACCATAACTTGTAATCAAAGTTGTTTGATTAAAATTAAAGGGTTCAAAAATAAATATCTTGTATATAGGCAATACAAGTATACCAATCATTAATATCATTTGTCTGATTTTAGAAAACGTTTGAAAGCGAGTATTTTTTATAAGTAACCCAATTATAACAATCGCAATCATAGACACTATGATAATATGATTAAAAAACATATAACGTGGAAGGTCATTTAATATTGTAACTCTTAATTTATGAACATAACCTAAGCCATCAATGTGTGCTCTCATTGCTTGAATGTCACTTAGATAATTAATGTACGTCTGGTTAATCAACATGATTAATGTACCACATAATGATAATAGAAACCCTATTAATAAATTAAAGTTAATTTTACGTTTTAACACAAAATAAGCAATTAATGTCGTGAATAAAGCCAAATTAACGAAAAAAGTTAATGATTCAGCAAATAATTGCCCACTGAAACAACTGATCCAAAATAAAATGACATTGTACATTTTTAGTTCATCTTTTATAAATAAAATTTGACTTATAAAATACAAATTATAGAGAACACATATCATTCCAAAAGCATAACTAAAAAAGTAGCCAAAGCTTCCATAACTCTCTGAAAAAACTGAATTAGGTATAATAAGCAATAACATAGTTGCAAGCATGAGATGACGGATTGAAAATGTTTGGCGTATCAATTTGAGTATTAATAAAATAATGCTTACTGATATTATTGAATACATAATCATACGTAATATTACCGAACGCACTGCTACAAGTTCAATTAAATTACTAATATAACGTCCATTCAAATTATCAAAATGATGATAAAAGGTACTTATGCCTTGATGACTTCCAAAAAACCAATCGATTCCATGTAAAGGAATAATTAAACCTAAGTAACCGTAAAATAATAATAACCCTATGACCCAGATGTAAAATTCGTGTTGTTTAAAGTTAGACATTTACACTACTCCTCCACTACAATAATGTTACATTATAGTGTTTAATCAATTCTATTTAATTAAATACCATTATATACTTTTTTTATATTTTAAACATTAAATCATTTTAATTTAGTTTTTTATTTATAATTTTAATCAGAAGTGATCTCGTTGAACATAAACAAAATGGTTATTGCGCCAGATTCATTTAAAGAGAGTATGTCTGCTAAACAAGCTGGATTAGCTATAGAACAGGGTTTTAAAAATATATTCGGTGATGCGCTTAAAACAGAGGTTATCCCTATGGCAGATGGTGGCGAAGGTACAACCGAAGCTTTAATAGAAGCATTAGATGCGACAATTCATAGCATTAAAGTACATGATCCACTTTTTAGAGAAGTGACTGCATCTTATGCTCGTTCGAGAGATAATCATGTAGCTATTATTGAAATGGCAGCAGCTTCAGGATTAGATTTAATTCGTACAGATGAACGTAATCCTTTAATTACTACAACATTTGGCGTTGGCGAATTAATTAAAGATGCTCTAAACCATAATGTGACTAAAATTATATTAGGCATAGGGGGGAGTGCAACAAATGATGGTGGTAGTGGTATGCTGACCGCTCTTGGCGTAAAATTTCTAAACTCTGATAATGAAGAAATTGAACTTGGTGGTGGCGCTCTTGCTCATTTAACTCATATAGATGCGTCAAAATTAGATTATAGATTAAACGACGTTACCTTTGAAGTGGCATGTGATGTTACAAATCCTTTATTAGGTTCTAATGGTGCAACATATATTTACGGACCACAAAAGGGAGCAACTGAAAAGATGATACCAAAGTTGGATTCCGCACTCGCAAATTATCATGATATGATAGAGAAAGCATATCATATCAGTGTTAAAGATATACCTGGTGCTGGAGCTGCCGGTGGATTAGGAGCTGGTATTCTCACTTTCTTCAATGCGTCATTATCTAATGGCATCGATATTGTCTTAAAAGAAACGCAATTTCTTCAAAGCATTAAAGATGCCGATTTAGTTATTACAGGAGAAGGAAAAATAGATGTACAAACGATTTATGGTAAAACACCTATCGGAGTGGCAAAAGCAGCCAAACAATTCGACTTACCTGTTATTGGTATATGCGGTAGTTTAGGAAAAAATTATCAAGCCGTATATCAACATGGAATTGATACTGTGTTTAGCATTATAGAAACGCCATCAGAACTCCCCTATTTATTAGAAAATGGAGAACGATTCTTAACACAAACTGCTGAAAATATTGCTCGATTAATTAAGTTAAATGATTAAAAAGAGGTGAAATCTATGAAACGTACTGAAAAATACAAAGATTCATATCAATACGATGATCAATATCAACAACGTAATCAAAAAAGTCGCGAGTATCAACAACGTCAACAGAGACGTCAAAGTGAAGAAAATTACAGAAGAAATGAACCTCGTCAAGAGTATCATCATCAAAATCAGGGCGATTATGATGAAAATGCTAACCGTTACTATAACGATCGTGACTTTAGACGTGAACAATTACTAGAAGAAGAGAATGAAAAAAATAAAAAATCAAAACGTTGGTTAATCGCTATTATTGCAATTCTTCTTTTAATTATTGGCATTTTTGCGACTAAATCTTATATTGATCATAAAAAGGAATCGGACAATAAACAACATACGTATAATGCAACAAATGATGTATCTAAAAATTATCAACAAGAAGTTCAAAATCAAAGCGATAATATCAAGAAACAAGTTGAAGATGCAAAAAATGATATTAAAGATAAAATAGACACTGAATCACGTCTTAGACAAATACAATCTCAAATTGATAAATTAAAAAATAATGAGATTACTAAAGAAGACTCTAAATTAACTCAATTTTATCAAGACCAAGTTAATAAGTTAAAAGAAGCAAATAATGCACAACAAAACAACGCAAATGAAAACAAAGTGAATGCGCTATTAGATGATGTCAATAATAAAGTAGATGATATCAAGAAAAAACTAAACAGTATTCTTGGTAATAATAATTAATATTCTTATGTATTGTGACAAATTTCAGCTCTAAAAAGATTGATTAAATCAATCTTTTTAGAGCTTTTTATATTTGAAATTACATATTTTCTCAAAAACCTATATAATGTACATTGCAAATCTTTTCAAGGAGTACAATTATGCATAACTCAACACATACTAAATTGCCGATGCTATTACTCATTGTTCTAGGAACAATGACAGCATTTGGTCCAATGATTATAGATATGTATTTACCCGCTTTACCAGCAGTTCAGCAACAATTTAATACATCAACGTCAAGCATACAACTTACCCTATCCTTTGCAATGATTGGCCTAGCACTTGGACAGTTTATATTCGGACCTTTATCAGATGTATTCGGTCGAAAAAAAATTGCACTAATAATTCTTAGTGTATTCGTTTTAGCTTCATGTGGTGCGATATTTATTACAACATTTCCACTATTTTTATTGATACGTTTGGTACAAGGATTAACTGCCGGAGGTATTATTGTTATCGCTAAAGCTTTCGCAGGAGATTATTACCAAGGAAATACTCTAGCTAAATTTCTTGCTTCTCTTATGGTTGTAAATGGTATAGTAACTATTTTAATGCCATTACTTGGAGGTTTATCGCTTTCTCTTGGCTCATGGAGAATTATCTTTGTTATTTTAACAGCTATTAGCATAATCATGTTATGTGGCGTTACTTTCAATATGCCGACCACACATCATTCTGAGCATGTTACTGCCAATTTCAAACATATATTTTCTGACTTTGGACGTTTGCTTAAACGACCAAGATTTATTATTCCAATGTTTTTACAAGGATTAACTTATGTTATGTTATTTAGTTTTTCATCTGCTTCTCCGTTTATCACTCAGAAAATATACCATATGACGCCTCAACAATTTAGCGTAATGATTGCAATCAATGGCATTGGTTTAATTGTTGTGAGTCAAATCGTTGCTTTGCTTGTTGAACGTATACATCGTTTTAAAATCTTAATTTATTTGACTTTCATTCAACTTATTGGTGTACTTCTCGTTGTATTTACTTTGATATTACAAGGTCCATTGTGGCTCTTATTAGTCGCTTTCTTTTTAAATGTTTGTCCTGTCACTTCAATCGGCCCCTTAGGATTTTCAATGGCTATGGAAGAACGTACTGGTGGAAGTGGAAATGCTTCTAGTTTACTAGGTTTATTCCAATTTATCCTTGGTGGTCTAGTGTCTCCTTTAGTTGGTCTTAAAGGACAGTATAATGTAATGCCTTATCTCACAGTAATTGTTATCACAGCAATTCTCATAGTTTTACTTCAATTTTTATATTTTAAAAAATATCAACGTATCTAATATATTCTTATATTAATAAACGTAATCTAGCATCCATTTTTAATATAAACATCGACTGCTAATATGTTAAAAAATATTTGAGACAATTATTATATCTCAAGTATTTTTTAACATTCACAAATTTGTAATGACTTTTCAACAAATACATGACAACTTATTCTTCTCTAATTGAAAATGATTATTATTTACTATAATAAACTATAGTTAAATAAGGAGGATTTATTTATGGTCACTAAAGATTCAATTGTTGCTAATGTCGTTACTGATTTTCCATTAAGTTCGGATGTTTTCAGAAAATACGGAATAGATTTTTGTTGTGGTGGAAATATCTCAATTAAAAATGCAGTAAAAAATAAAAAAGTAAATGTCGATACAATTATAGAAGAAATTAATCATTTACCTGTACATTCAACAGGAAATATCAACATTAAATATTTAGATGTCCCTTCCTTAATTCAATATATTCAATCACGTTACCATGAAACAATGCGTGAAGAATTTAAAAACCTTTCACCTTATGTCACTAAAATTGCAAAAGTTCATGGACCAAACCATCCATATTTACTTCAATTACAAGAGTTATATCGCCAGTATCGTGATGGTATGCTTGAACATATGGATAAGGAAGATAATCATGATTTTCCATTACTCATTAAAATTGCACGTGGTGAACAAGTTAAGAATGCGCATCAAGTTATTGAAAGTTTAGTTGAAGATCATACTCAAACTGGACATCTATTAGAAGAAATGAGCGATTTAACAAATCAGTATCAGCCACCTAGTGAAGCATGTAATACTTGGCGTTTAGTCTACACACGCCTTGAACATTTAGAACGTGAAACACATGAACATGTACATCTTGAAAATCACGTATTATTTAATAAATTTTAATTTGTATTAACGATAACATGCATCCTAGAAAAATAAGATTGACTTACTTTTTAACACAATCAGATTAAATAAGAAGCTATGACATCTTAAGGACTAAACCCATATCTACAGAATCAAAAGAAAGCAGGTCCTTTAATGTTATCTATCGGTATAATGTGCAATAAAGATTTTTGACGCAATAAACATAACATGAATGATATTGTTCATGCCGCAAAATAAAATAATACTTGGGAGTTTGCATATATTCATTTTTAAATGCATAACTCCCAATTTTATTTTATATTAACTGTTCAATCTTTCTGTTGCATATTAAAAATTAGTATATGAATAAGATACATTTTAAGCATGATATCTTTAATCACTTTTGGGTTTGAATTTTTAACATCAATTACTATATCAACATTCTTCTTATTGGCTTAAATATGTTGACCCACATTTTGTTAATACAAAGAATTCAAATGATTATACGCTACTCTAATCAAGGTATATAATAAATTTACTTTAAAACAATGTTTTACTGACATAAAGGAGAACGTTAATGAATAAAAAATTATTATCAGTTACGCCTAAAAGTCAACTTTTTCCAATCCCTATGATTATGGGTTGTGAAGGCGTTTCTGCAGCTATGTTATTACAATATAATCATCATAATATTAAAGCTACTGATATTATGAAACATTGGCCTACGCATCCAAATAATCCCTATAAAGGCTATGTTGGTCATCATTTACTTGTTAAGTTTGGTCATCACCAAACGATTTTCCCTTCTGCTTATGTTCCATATTTACAAACATTTGATTCACGTATCGTAGATGGCACTGGTACGAATTTAGAAGAATTAGAAACTGTGATTGATCATGGACAACCGATTCTTATGTATCATACAAGCTTAGGTCAAAAACCTTCACGTAAAACGTTTAAATTTGATAACCACACGCGTCAGCTTGTGTCTAACATTCACGTTACATTACTTATTGGATATGACGACACACATTACTATTATATTGATCCTTTATGGAGTCACTTTTTAAGAAAAATAATTGTGCCTGCATTAGTACCTAATCGCTTCCAGATTATAAAAATTAAAAAAGAATTCATGGAGCGTAGCTTTAACGCCCCTGGTAAAAAATGTATCTATGTAAAACCATAAATTAAAAGAGCAAAAAGCGACTGCCTTCTGAACGTCGTTTCTTGCTCTTTTTTTATTCTATTACAAAGTCTATTAATGCATGATTCATTTCTGAATATATATCTGCTGTTCGCCATTCTCTTTTATAACCTAAACAAGGACATAAAAAGGTTATATTATTTTCTACTAAAGATTTACGAAAATGAACATGCCCCATAATACTGTATTTAATCGGAAACTGTTGATATAATCGGTCGAAATCTGATGTACCTATAAATGCATTGAAAAAATCAAAAATACGATGAGGGGTAGGTACTACAAATTTAGAATGTGTCACAATATGTGTCATTAAAATAATTTGTTTATCTTGAAGTTGCTCCAATTCTTGTTTAACATGCTTAGCCGCCTTTTTGGATAAAATCGTATCATCTTCATCCCAATCGATTTTCACTTTATCTTGCCAAGTGGCCCCATAATATTTCCCTTTTTTTAATCGAGTTTCTTCAAACTTTTTATCAGCGTAACTGTAATCATACCAAGCAGTATGGCCTACAATAGCCCAATTATCATTAATTACATATGGATGATCCAACAAACACTCTGGCTTTGTTCTATAAAAATCATAAATATCTTGAGATGTCGTTCCATCCTCTACTTTCCAATAATCATGATTTCCTGGAACAAATAATACGGGAATATGTAAAGCAGTTTTTAAATCTTTAATAAATTGATAGCTATCTCTAAAATAATTTGAAATATCTCCTGCAATTAATAGTAAGTCAATCTCTCTATGTTGAACTACTTTAATCAATGTTTCTAGATATACATTTGATTTTAGTTTAGGATGTCTGTCTATATGTAGATCAGAAATCGCTCCAATTCTCATTCCTCTACTCCTCTAATACATTTTTAAATTTTATCTATTATGCCATAGATTATTATAAATATAAATTATTCTGTTTTTCATAGTTGTATACACACATTTGTTTTTTTGAAAATTAAGAGTATAATAAAATTAACTTTTAACAAAGTTACATATTTAACAAAATTTAAAAAAGTAAACTTTTAAAAATCTGAATATTCTAATTAATTACAAATTGATCTTCACTCTTTTCCACTTTGTTAAACAAGTTTTTAAAATTTAAAGAAAGCGCTTACGTAATTATCGTGTGGCTTTCTGAGGGGGAAGTCTATGGCAAGACAGTTAGAAAGAGAATTAAGTAATAGACACATTCAATTAATTGCAATTGGTGGCGCTATTGGCACAGGATTATTTTTAGGTTCTGGACAAACGATTTCGTTAACAGGGCCATCCCTACTAATCACCTATCTAATTATTGGTATAGTGTTATTTGCTTTCATGAGAGCACTTGGAGAATTATTACTTAGTAATACACGTTTCAATTCATTTGTAGATATTGCCAACGAATATTTGGGACCATTCGGTGGTTTTGTCATTGGTTGGACATATTGGTTATCTTGGATTGTTTCAAGTATGTCTGATTTAACGGCAATGGGACAATATTTTAGTTTTTGGTTTCCAAACGTTCCTCACTGGCTAACTGTATTATTTATCGTACTCTTACTTATTTCATTTAATATGCTTGGTGCAAAATTATTTGGAGAGTTAGAATTTTGGTTCTCTATTATAAAAATTATTACTATTATTGCTATGATTATCGTTGGCTTAGTTATGATTTTCTTTTCATTTAAAACGTCATATGGACATGCGTCTTTTAGTAATCTTGTAAATCATGGTGGTATTTTTCCAAATGGACCAGCTGGATTTTTAATGTCATTCCAAATTGCTGTCTACTCATTTATTGGTATTGAACTAATAGGTGTTACAGCTGGAGAGACTAAAGACCCTCGCACAGTGATTCCAAAAGCAATTAATAATGTACCTGTTAGAATTTTATTATTCTATGTGGGAGGCTTACTTGTGATCATGTCAGTGATTCCTTGGAATAAGATTAACCCTGATGCAAGTCCATTTGTGATGTTATTTAGTATGATTGGTTTACCTTTTGCAGCAGGACTTGTTAACTTTGTCGTGTTAACAGCAGCCGCTTCTGCAACGAATAGTGGTATTTATTCTAATAGTCGTATTTTATTTGGTTTATCTAAACAAGGATTAGGACCTAAGATGTTAAGTAAGACAAATCATCATAGTGTGCCTTACTTATCAATGTTTGTATCTTCTGGGACATTACTTTTAGCCGCATTATTAAACTTTATCTTTCCAGATGCAATTCAATTATTTATTTATGTCACTACACTCTCAACTGTATTATTTATAGTTGTTTGGGCAATGATTATTATTTCTTATATTATATATGTACGAAAAAATCCTGAAGAACATAAACACAATAAATTTAAACTTCTAGGCGGTAAAGCACTGGCTTATGTTATTCTTGCATTTTTCTTGTTTGTATTTGTGTTATTGTTCTTTAGTGCTGATACGAGAGTAGCCATATTTATTTCACCAGTTTGGTTTATATTCTTATTCTTGTTCTATAAAAAGTATAAGAAAAATGCTGAATATTTAGCTGAAAAAACACGTCAGCAACCTCGAGAATCAATCAATCATTAGATATTTTATTAAGCGGAACTGAATTCAGTTTCGCTTTTTTATGTCTTAATAATGACATATACTAAAATATCTCATTATTTTTTTAATCATGGTAAAATATTAAGTATTTAAAAAAGAAAGGAGTCACAATACATATGGAATTGTTAGAAGCTTTTTTATTATTTATACTTGCCGTTATCATTAGTTCTATTATTTATCATCGCTTCCCCAACATTCCAACAGCTTTCATTCAAATTGCCTTAGGTGTAGCGCTATTCATCTTACCCATTCCACTACATTTTAAATTTGAACCAGAAGTTTTTATGATGGCTGTCATTGCCCCACTCTTATTTGTGGAAGGGACACATGTTTCTAGAGAAAAGCTTTTAGAATACCGAAAACCTGTCGTGCTTATGGCCATGGGATTAGTATTTACAACTGTGATTGGGGTTGGCTTTTTCATTCATTGGATTTGGCCTAATTTACCGATGCCAGCTGCTTTTGCTATTGCAGCTATTTTATGTCCGACAGATGCAGTTGCTGTATCAGCCATTACTAAAGGTAAAGTATTACCCAAGGGGTCTATGGCAATTTTAGAAGGAGAGTCTCTATTAAATGATGCTGCAGGTATTATTTCTTTTAAAATTGCAGTCACTGCTCTGGTAACAGGTAGTTTTTCAGCTATGAATGCAATTGGTCAGTTTTTACTCTCAACATTTCTTGGTATTTTAGTAGGTGCAATAATTGGTGCTTTAGTCGTCAGTTTACGTGTTTACCTCACGTCTAATAAAGGTTTAAAAGATAGTAATACATTGACTTTCATCCAATTGCTTACTCCTTTTGTCATTTATTTTATTGCAGAAGAAGTCCATGCTTCTGGGATTATTGCAGTTGTGGTAGCTGGGTTAATTCATGGTTTAGAACGAGATCGTCTCATTCGTGCCCAAACTGAATTACAAATGAACTACAATCAAATTTGGAATACATTAAGTTATGCATTAAATGGCTTTGTCTTCGTCGTTTTAGGATATATTGTGCCAGAAGTTATTTTAGAAATTGTACGTAATGAACCACAAAATTTAGTTTTTCTAATTGTGGTGGCATTCCTCATAGCATTTGCCATCTATATCTTTAGATTTATTTGGGTCTATGTTTGGTTCAAAGATTTTTACTATCCAAAAAATGTTGAAGCATATCTCGATGAAGAAGAAGAAACACAACCACCAAAACGGAGTCGTTATGCATTTATTATGACCTTGTGTGGCATTCATGGAACGATTTCATTGTCAATGGCGTTAACATTACCATTCATTATTAACGGCAATCAAAACTTTGATCATAGAAATGATTTACTCTTTATTGCTTCAATGATGGTACTTATCAGTTTAATTTTTGCACAAATGATCCTTCCATTCATTACGCCATCCGAACAACAATCACACTTCAAAGGTATGAGTTATCAATCAGCTAAAATTTTCATGATTCAACATGTTATTCGCACATTAAAAGAAAAAGCAGATACACACAAAGATATTGATTATCGACCTATTCTGAATCAATATTTTAATGAATTATCATTTTTAATCGACATGGAAAGTGATGATAAAAATACGAAAGAATTACATCGATTAAGAGACATTGCAGAAGATGTTGAAACTGAGACGCTTCAACAGTTAATTAAACAGGAGCGTATTACTAAAAAAGATTTAAGTGATTATCGCAAAGTAATGGAATTGACACAATCATTTAGAGAAATGTCTTTTATTGAGAAATTGAATCGTTTTAGTAAGTTAATCATACTTAGATTTAAAGCGCGAAAAGATTCACGTAAAAGTGTGAATCAATCATCATTTGAACAACAACGCTATACTGACAGAAAAGAATTAAGACATAACTTTAAAAAAGTACAACACATCATACGTATTGTTAATCGTCAGGTGACTTTAAGACTTCAAGAAGAACAAAATAGCACAAATGTTCTCGAAGTCAGTTTAATTATCAACCAATATTATGCATTATCACGTAAGTTAAGACAACATCATAATCGAAAACGTCAAAGTGAGGAAAATAAATTCATGTATGAATTAAATACTCAACAACAATATGATGCCAAATTAGATGCATTGTATACTCAACGTCAAATTTTAGATGAATTGATTTCTAGAAATAAAGTTACAAATGAAATTGCCGCACAATTACGTGAAAATATTAACTATAATGAAATTGTACTTGCCAAGGAATTAAATCATTAATATATAGAAAGAACTCAAGAGACCTGTATCTCTCGAGTTCTTTTTATTTTCTTCTACTTTTGTAATTTATAAGGAACCGTCGCTAAAATAACATTTTTTTGATAGAATAAATGCATTTTTAATCGCAAACTCGTTTGATTGTGTAAAAAGTTATGCCATGGTTTTTTAGGAATAAATTCAGTGACAACCACTGTGATGACATAGTTTTGATCATTCGCTTTTTTATTAATTTTATCGATAAATCGAGAAATCGGACGAATGACACTGCGATATTCTGAGTGTAACGTCACTAGTCTAATATCTGGATATTGTTTATTCCATTTTTCAATAAATAAATTATCAGTTTGATCTCCGAAAGATACATGTACAGCAATCACATCATCTGCAATCATATGTGCATAATAAATAGATTTATTTAATGCTGTAGTGATCGTATTAACGGGTACAATCGCTAGATTTTTATCGACCACTGGCATATCTTGAACAATTTTAGTTGTGCTAAGTTGCTCAGCAATATCCTTGTAATGTCTATTAATACGCGTAAATATATATACAACAATCGGTAAAAAAATTAAGATTGGCCATACTTGGTTAAATTTCGTAATTAAGAAAATCATAAATACGATAAAAGTAATAGTACCCCCTATAGCATTTGCAATAAGTTTAGTAGACCATCCTTTTTCACGACCACGAATCCATTTTAAAACCATTCCATATTGAGCTAGTGTAAATGGAATAAACACACCTACTGCATATAAAGGAATAAGATTTTCAGTTTTACCATGGAAAAAGATAATAAGCAACATTGCACAAATGCCTAATGTAATAATTGAATTTGAATAACCCAAACGGTCTCCTCTTACGTTAAACATACGTGGCATATATTTATCTTTTGACATACTTGCAGCTAACATTGGAAAAGCTGTGAATCCAGTATTAGCTGCAAGGACAAGAATCATGACAGTCGTTACTTGTACAAAATAATATCCTACATTATGCCCTAAAATATTCATTGCAAGTTGAGATAATACAGTTGTTTCAGTCTGTGGCATAATACCATACCAATATGCTAATCCCACAATACCTACAAGTAAGAAAGCTAATATCATTCCCATAGTAATTAACGTTTTAACTGCATTTTTAGATCCAGGATCTTTAAAGTTTGTTACTGCATTCGAAATGGCTTCTACACCTGTTAGAGATGATGCACCTGAAGAAAATGCTTTAAGTAATAAAAATAATGTGACACCTGGCACTGCAGTTCCTACTGTCGCCTGCATATGAGGTTCTGTTTGTCCGGTTGCCACTTGCCATGTTCCAATAACAATCATGACTATTAATCCAATTATAAATAAATAAACTGGATAAGAGAGCACAGTTGCTGACTCTGTTAAACCACGTAAATTCATTATTAGAATAAATAGTACCAATAAACATGCAATGAATACTTTATAGTGATATAAAGCTGGAAATGCTGCAACAAAAGCATCCGCACCTGATGAAATGCTTACTGCGACGGTTAAAATATAGTCTACTAATAAAGAGCCACCTGCAAGCAATCCCCATTTTTCTCCTAAATTTGTTTTAGAAACCATATACGCTCCTCCGCCTTTAGGATAAGCATATATAATTTGACGATATGATAGAATCAATGCTGCAAGTAGCACTAAAACAGCAGCCGCAATAGGTAATGTATACCAAGATGCAATAGCTCCAACCACAGATAAAGTAATTAAAATTTGTTCTGGACCATATGCTACTGAAGATAATGCGTCAGAAGATAAAATTGCTAAAGCCTTAAAGTTACTTATTTTTTCATTTTTTAAGTCTCTATTTTTTTTTGGCTTACCAATAATAAGTCTTTTAAATTGAGTGAACATAATCCATCCTTACCTCTTTTTATATTCATTTTTAATGGATAAAATATACTCCCATTTAGTGAAAAAGTATACATTTCCGCGGAAATAATTTAGTATAAATTACATTTTAAGTAACTTTTTACAATTATATTTTTAGAGTATATCTTTTTTTACTAGTTATAAAGAGGTATCAACAGTATTTAATATTTGTATAGAGCGGTTTAAGTTTAAACTTGCTATACTATTTTTAGAGGTTTAATTTTAAGGAGTATTAAGTAAGGAAGTAAGGGAAAATGAGAAAAAATTTTATCATGCTTGGGATGATTTTATTAGTAGGAATCATTATTCTTTCCATAGCTATTAAATTAAAACCTAGTTATTCAATGTTTAGTCCATCGTCACAAAGTTATATCGATAACATGATTGTTAATAAAATGAAAGACGATCATATTCCAGGAATGTCCATTCTTATTGTAAAAAATAATAAGACGATTCTTAATAAAGGCTATGGTTTTTCAAATATTAAAAAGAAATCCAAAGTCACACCAAATACGCGTTTTGAAATTGCTTCAAATACCAAAGCATTTACGGGTTATGCAATAATGCAACTTGTTGAGGCACATAAAATCAATCTCAATGATAAAGTCAGTCATTATATTCCAGGTTTCTATATGAAATATAATCATAAAAAAGTAGATATCACAGTAGATCAATTGATTGCTCAAACAAGTGGTATTTCAGGAGACATCACAAATGATGACAAAATCACAAAAGACACAAACAGTCTAGAAGGCCTTGTTCATAGTATCAAAGGACGTAACTTAGATGCTAAACCTGGCAAGCAATTTGAATATTCCAATATGAATTATGATATTTTAGGTTTGATTGTTCAAAAGGCTTCACATCAATCATATGCGACTTACTTAAACACACATCTTTTCACTCCATTACATATGACACAATCAACTGTAAAGGAAAGTAATATGAAAAAGAACAATGATGCTCAAGGGTATGTAATCAAAAAAGGAAAAGCTTATGCTGATAGTCCTGAATTTAATTTAGGAGATAATCCAGCTGCCTATATGATGACTAACACGAAAGATTTAGCCTCTTGGTTGAAGTTTCAACTTAATCCGCCAAAAAAGGTAGCATCATTAGTTCAACTAACACATCAACCTAAAGTTAAAGCAATAGATAATTCTCAAGACGTTCACTATGCAACAGGTTGGTTTATTGATGATAATCATTCAGAAACAATTGTATATCATCCTGGCACACTTGAAAACTATTCTTCATATATTATTTTAAATCCAAAAAAAGATTATGGCATTGTAGTCCTTGCTAATAGCTATTCAAAAAATGTAGCCGAACTTGCACAGCATCTCAATACACAAATGAGTAATGGTCAACATATTAAAACGTTACAATATCTTATTAATCAGTGGAATATCCTATTTATCATCATCACTATTATTTTGCTAATAGCTGTAGCAAGTGTTTTTCTAATAATCTATCGTTTAATTTTTAAATTTAAGTCTATTCATTTTAAAACGATGTCTCGTGGATTACTCATCAAAATAAGTATGATGCTGTTAACTTTTACACTTATTTTAGCGATTCTCCACTTACTTCCAACACTCTTATTATCAAATTCTGATTGGCGTTTTATGATGTCATGGTTACCATTACAAGCGAAAATAACATTATTTAGCTTCGTCTTATTACTGACAAGTCTATGGAGTTATTTTATCCTAAACATCATAACGCGATCCAAACGACCAATATAATCTATTAAAACATGTATTTCTTCTTTTCTTCATTATTATGTTAAGCTTATATCACTAAGACTAAGATTATTAAAGACCAGTGTATAGGAGTTTAAATATGAAAAAGAAATGGTTCTTATTACCGATGGCCTTAATAATGCTTGCAGGTTGTGACTATTCTCATAAAGAAGAACAACACGGCCTATTTTATACTATATTTGTAAAACCGATGGATGCTTTACTTCATTTCTTAGGACATACATTCAATGAAAACTATGGTTTAGCTATTATCGTCATTGTATTTATATTGCGTTTAATACTGATGCCACTCATGTGTATTCAAGTAAAAAATATTCATGTTATTCGTGGCAAAACAGATGTCGTAAAACCAGAAATTAATAAAATCCAAGAAAAAATTAAAGAAGCTCAATCGCCTGAAGAACGACGTGCAGCAAATAAATTATTAATGAAAAAATATAATGAGTATGGAATCAATCCTTTTAAAAATTTAATTGGCACATTTCCAATTTTAATTCAAATTCCAATTCTTCTCGGATTATACACATCAATTAAATATCCAACAAGTGGTGGTATTACTCAGCATCCTCATTTTTTATGGTTTAATTTAATGCATACTGACATAATCATGACCATCATTGCAGCTGTGATGTATTTTATACAACCTCTTGTCAACTCAATTCATTATCCTAAAAATGAACGTCGATCTTATTATGTCATGATGGTCTTATCCCCTTTATTTATTACTTATGCATCATTACATTCAGCATCAGCGTTAAGTGTATATTGGGCTATAAGTGCAACGTTTTTAATTATTCAAATGCATTTTGCTCATAGCCATTATGCGAAAGTGGGTAAAATTGAGGGAGAAAAATTAAGACAACGCATAGAAACAAAGCGTCAAACTACTTCAGAAACATCCTCAAGCACTTCTAACCATTGATAAGATCAATTATATCAAAAAGGAAGCGCGTGACTATCACGCGCTTCCTTTTTTATTTATCGATGACTATTTCGTATTAAATCAATCGTATTCATCCAAACAATATGACCTAATAATTCTGAAATGCGTTCTTCTTTAGGTAAATCTTTAACTTGTGGTGTTAGATTTAATTTAGGCAGTATATATTCATGAAAAGCAATATGAATCAAAATACCGAAGAATGTACCTCTTAATGTCGCCACTTTTGGACACTTTTCAGCAAGTAATCCATATACCATAGCATTTGCAATTGAAAAGCCATAATGAATACCCATGACAGTTATAGGTATATCGTTCTCGTTATAACGGTACGTAGCATGTTTAACATTGTCAGGTAAATTCAATTTATGCAGTAATGTCATTGGTGGTGGTTCTTCTTCACGTTGTGGCGTTCTAGGAGGGATGAGTGCTTCCCATCCCATTTTAACTGCACCACTTAATAATCCGCCAATAACGCCCGTCATGATAACTCTTTTCGTTGATTGTTTCATTAATTTCACAACTCCTTATCTCACTATATATTATATTTACCCTTAATGATTACAAATTAAAAAGTGAGTTAATCACTTTTAACTCACTTTTGCATTCTATTTACTTAGCTTGACGTTGCTCTTCTTTGGCATGTACCATATTCGCTACAAATTGATTAATTGGCGCATCGATATGATGTTCTGAACCTAAGCGAGCCACTGCTCCGTTAATATAATCAATTTCAGTACGTCGATTATTATTAATCAAATCTTGATACATTGATGGGAAATGTGGACCTACTTTATCATTTAAATCGATAAGATAGTGATAGACTTCATCTGCATTTAAGTGTACACCATCAACAGTAGCAACTTCTACTATCTCTTTAGTAATGTCATATACAAGTTTTCTTGCATATTCACTTTCATTTAATGTTGATAAACGACATTCTAAAATGGTACATAGCGCATTTGCTGTCCCATTTACACAAATCTTCTTCCAAATAGATTGTTGCAAGTCTTCACTTTTATGTGGATTAAGTTTTGCTTGTTCTAATAGATTATATATCACTTCAACATTATTCTGTCCCTCTGGCACAAGAGAACCTATCTCTACTGGACCACTACCCATTAAATGAGTATGTCCAGGTGATTCTAAGCCGGCCGTCCACGTAGTTACACCACGAACAATACGTGATTTATCTACATAATTTACAATACGTTCTTCATGTTTTAGACCATTCATTGTACAAACCATAATTGTTGTATCATGAATATGTGGCTGAATATGTGTTAGCATGCTCTCAAGTTGCATAGCTTTTGTAAATAAAAATACAATATCAAATTGAAGATCACTTGGTATTTCTGTATCTTGATACATAGGAATATTTAAATGATAGTCTTCTCCATTTATATCAATATGTAAACCTTCATGTTTTACAGCTGTTGCTTGTGGCTCCCAACCATCAATGAGTGTCACATCATTACCTTGGCGATATAACATTGCACCGAAACCACTTCCCAACGCTCCTGAACCAGCAATTGCTATTTTCATAATATTCGACTCCTTCTTTTAATATTATTTTTAAAATACTACTTTAATAAAGTATCGTCAATAATATAAACAGAATATTCTAAATAATTTGATAAATTTAGAACTTTTTTTATTTTTCAATAATTGACGTAGAAGTCATTATCCCCCTGTATAAGGACTCATTATTATGTTTACATTTATTCTTTTATTCAATATAAAAAATCTGAGGTACTCTATTCGCACCTCAGATTTAAATTTTATTAATATCCAGTTTTAATTAAGCACGTTTAGCTTTATTTGGAATTAAGAAGAAAATGACAAAGAAAGCAGTTAAAACGATGATGGCATTAAAGAGTACGCCCGCTAAACCACCAAGTTCTAAATTCATTTTCGCTGCACAAACACCATAAATCGTACTTGATAAAGCTACACCAAATGCATTTCCTAGTGATGAAGCCATTTTATACAATCCAGAGGCAACACCCACTTTATCATCTGGCGCTTGATCAACTGCTGTATCTGTAGATGGTGTGGCATACATACCAAGCCCAATACCAAATAGTAGGTAACCAATAATACTTGAAATAATATAAAACAAATTAGGTAAGAAGGTTAGTGATAAAAGTAGTAACCCTAAAAATGTAAATCCACTACCTATAAGCAATGGCTTTTTAGCACCTAATTTTTGTAATAGTTTTTCACCTACACGAATCATTACAAGCACTGCTACTAAATAAGTGATAGAGATTAAACCTGCTTGTAATGAAGTGAAACCTAAATGACTTTGGTAATATGTATTTACTACGATAAGCGTACCACCTGCTACTCCATTTAGCATGAAGTTTGAAAGTGTAGCACCACTATATCCTTTATTCTTAAATAAACTAAAATCAACAAGTGGGTTCTCAGTTTTAAATTCACGAAGAACAAAGAATATACCAGCAATTAAAAATATTACAAATAACGATAGAATGACAGGTGATAATAATCCACGATCAGAAGCTTGTGTTACCATCACATTGACACTTAATAATGTAATAACTAATAAAATCAAACCTATAAAATCAAATTTTGAACCGCTATTGTCTGTATCCGTATCTGGTTCATTTTTTGTTTCTGGCGTGTGTTTAATTAAGAAAAATGAAAGTATTGACAAAGCAATAGAAATAATAAAAATCCATTGCCATCCTATTGTTGAAGCGATAAATCCACCGAACAATGAACATATTCCACTTCCGCCCCATGAGCCAATAGACCAAAAACTTAATGCACGTTGTCTTTCTTTTCCTATGTAATATTCATTAATTATCGCAAGAGTTGATGGCATAATGAATGCACCTGATAAACCTTGCAAAGCACGTCCAATCAGTAATAACCATGGAACTGGTGTAATAATCAATAATAATGAACCAATGATATTTAAGCCTAGTCCCAAATAAGTCATTTTGACGCGACCAAATTTATCAGCAACATCTCCAGCACCTACAATAAACAAACCAGAAAATAAGGCAGATAAACTCACTGCAATATTAATAGTACCCAAATCGGTATTAAATGATGATTGTAGTGTGGGCACAATATTAAGTAACGATTGCGCAAACAACCAAAATGTTAATACACTAATAATAATTCCAACGAGTAACCGATTATCTCCCTTAAATTCTTTTGAAGACTCCATTATAAAAAAATTCCTCCTACTTTGCCCAAAAACTATATAATTTTAAACTACATTAAAATTTTATCATAGCTTACTATAATGGGATATAAAAATCTTTTTTTCTTTTTAAATATTATTTTCCAAAATAAATTATCATTTATTATAAATTAAGTGCTAAGTATTTATAATTAAACATTTTAAACTATCAACTTTAAATTTTCCATACTATAATAAAAAGTGTAGTAAAAATTTTGAATTTTATTAATATACTTAATAGGTGCAAAAATGTTTAATTTATTTATTTTATTACTTGAACGTGTAGGCTTAATTATTATTATTGCTTACATTTTAATGAATATTAATCACTTCAAGACGATTATGAGTGCACGTGAAAAATTACGTGCTCAAATAGAACTCACCATCTTATTTTCATTATTCGCAATTATTTCTAACTTTACTGGAATTGAAATTGAGCATGGCAAAATTATTTCTAGTAATATTTACTATCATCTAAATAATGAAACGTCACTTGCGAATACACGGGTATTAACGATTGGAATGTCTGGTTTAATTGGTGGTCCTTTTGTAGCGATTATCGTTGGTATTATCTCGGGCTTATCACGAATCCTCATTGGTGGCGCAAATGCTTATATTTACCTATTTTCATCAGTCATCATTGCATTAATTTCTGGATTTTATGGATATCGCACCATGAGACATAATCGCTATCCAACTGTTTTAATAGGTGCCATGATTGGATTAATAAACGAAAGTATTCAGATGGCTTGTATTTTAATTTTTGCTGACGATGTTTCTAATGCTTGGGCATTGGTAAAATTTATTGCTTTACCGATGATATTAATTAATAGTATTGGAACTGCGTTATTTTTATCTATTATTCTGTCTACTTTAAAACAAGAAGAGCAAACACGTGCAATTCAAACTCATGACGTCCTTGAATTAGCAAACAAAACACTACCTTATTTTCGTTCAGGATTAAATGAAAAATCTGCTCGTCCTGTAGCTGAAATTATACTGAGACTAATGAAAGTATCTGCTGTGGCAATTACCAATAAAACCGATATTTTAACACACGTAGGTGCGGGTAGCGATCATCATGTCGCTAAAAAAGAAATTATTACTAATTTATCTAAAGAAGTCATACGCACAGGTCAATTAAAAGAAGCCAATTCAAAAGAGGACATTGGATGTAATAATCCGAATTGTCCGCTTCGAGAAGCTATCGTTGTACCCTTAATGACGCATGGAAATGTCGCAGGTACCTTAAAATTTTATTTTACAGACTATAGTCATATTACAACATCAACTAAACAACTTGCTCGAGGTTTAGCAGATATTTTTTCAAGCCAATTAGAACTGGGACTTGCCGAAACGCAAAGTAAATTATTACGGGATGCTGAAATTAAGTCTCTACAAGCTCAAGTTAATCCACACTTTTTCTTTAATGCGATTAATACCATTTCAGCACTTGTACGTATTGACAGTGAAAAAGCACGCAAGTTACTTTTACAATTGAGTCAATTTTTCAGATCAAACTTACAAGGTGCGCGTAATAGTACGATTACTTTAGAAAAAGAATTACAACAAGTCAAAGCATATTTATCATTAGAACAAGCACGTTTTCCAGATCGATTTACAATTAAATATCATATTGATGATGCCTATAAACAAGTGTTAATTCCACCATTTATCATTCAAATTTTGGTGGAAAATGCAATTAAACACGCATTCAAACATCGTCGAAAAGATAACATCGTTTGTGTAGACGTTCAATACAAAGAAGCCTCATTAAAAATATCAGTTAGTGATAATGGACATGGTATAGCGCCTGAAAAATTACCCTCACTTGGACAAATCAGTGTGGCTTCAGAAACTGGAACTGGCAGTGCATTAGAAAACTTAAATCGCCGTCTCACTGGTTTATATGGTTCTAATGCAAAGTTACACTTTGATACATCTAATCATGGAACAACAGTATCCTGTATGATTCCATACCATTTAATAAAGGAGGAACGTTAAATGAGGACACTTATTGTTGACGATGAGCCATTAGCACGTAATGAATTACATTACTTATTAAATGAAATATCTAGTTTCGAAATAATCGATGAAGCTGAAAATATTGAAGAAACTCTAGAAAAACTACTCTGTCATACCTATGATTTAGTGTTTTTAGATATTAATTTAATGGATGAAAATGGGATTGATTTAGCTCATAAAATTCGAAAAATGAAACACCCCCCTTATATCATTTTTGCTACGGCACATGATACGTTTGCAGTAAAGGCATTTGAATTAGATGCAGTTGATTATATATTAAAACCTTTTGAATTAGAACGGATTGAACAAGCAGTTCAAAAAGTAAAACGATTATTAAACGCTAAACAACAGGTTCAAACATTGTCTGACCCTATTCACTCTCCACAATCACAAACGAGTACTTCTTCTTATAATAATAATCAAAGTGTACTTCCTATCGAAGTGGATGAACGTATTTATGTCATTAATTTAGACGATATTGTTGCGATTTCTGTGAACAACGGAATTTCGACTATTACGACTTTAAAAAAAACATATGAAACGACAGAACCACTCAATTATTATGAGAAGAAATTACCTAAGCAATTGTTTATAAAAATTCATAGAGCTACAATTATTAATAAGCAGTATATCGAAAGTGTCGAACACTGGTTTAATTATACGTATCAAGTGACAATGACAACGAATGTTAAATTTCAAGTTAGTCGTTCATTTATGAAATCATTCAAACAAGAAATTGGTCTTGTTTAATATCTATTCTAAGTTAGCTTTTAACCTAACGCTTCATATGATCAAGTGTTAGATTAAAAGCTTTTTTAATGACCTCATAGCTTATTTGTTGTTCTATAAACACTTTCTGATTTTCAACTGGGAAATACTGCAACTCACCTATTAATTTTCGTAACTCACTTCTAAATTCAACTCAAGAAAGCGTTTTCATTTTATACTACCATCAAGAGAAAAGAAAAAGAGGGAGAGTATCAATATGGCGAAAAACAATTCAACTACCGCTAATACTCAGAGAGATAAGAAAGCAGGTAAAACTTACAATTTCTTTATCCAAGTATTAACTATTGTTGCTGTATTATTTGTTTCAAAAATTATTGAATCATTTATTCCGTTTCCAATGCCTGCATCGGTAATCGGACTCGTATTATTATTTATTTTATTAAGTGTAGGAGTCGTAAAATTACGTCAAGTAGAGGGTGTGGGGACCGCTCTAACAAATAATATCGGCTTCTTATTCGTACCAGCCGGTGTATCAGTTATTAATTCGTTACCACTTTTAAGTCAACATCCAATTTTAATTATTCTATTAATTATTATTTCAACATTATTATTATTAGTCAGTGTGGGCTATGTATCACAATTATTTGTAACAAAAACATTATTCCCTACTGAAGAACAAAATGAAAAAACACAACTTAAGGAGGAAAACTAATGGCTGATCACTTAGGTATTACAACACCTTATTTTGGTATTTTAGTCTCATTAATTCCATATATTATTGCACAATATTTCTATAAAAAAACAAATGGCTTTTTCCTACTGGCACCTTTATTTGTAGCGATGGTGGCAGGAATTGTCTTTTTAAAAGTAACAGGTATTAGTTATGATAACTATAAAATTGGTGGAGATATTATCAACTTCTTCTTAGAAGCTGCAACAATTAGTTTCGCGATTCCACTTTATAAAAAACGTCAAGTACTTAGAAAGTATTGGTTACAAATTTTTGGTGGTATTGCTGTGGGTACACTAGTAGCTTTAATCTTAATCTATTTAGTTGCAACATTATTCCACTTAGGTGATCAAATTAGTGCGTCTATGTTACCTCAAGCTGCAACAACTGCGATTGCCTTACCAGTATCTGACGGTATCGGTGGTGTAAAAGAATTAACATCATTAGCAGTTATCCTTAACGCTGTCGTTATTTCAGCATTAGGTGGAAAAATTGTAAAAATGTTTAAAATTTCAAATCCAATTGCACGTGGTTTAGCTCTTGGTACAAGTGGACACACACTTGGTGTTGCCGCTGCTAAAGAACTAGGAGAAACAGAAGAATCAATGGGAAGTATTG
Source organism: Staphylococcus sp. SUC_1.2 (assembly GCF_026222585.1). NCBI lineage: Bacteria > Bacillati > Bacillota > Bacilli > Caryophanales > Staphylococcaceae > Staphylococcus > Staphylococcus sp. SUC_1.2. Next base: position 74,693 of record NZ_JANJPM010000002.1, read on the forward strand.
CAGTAGTAATTGTAGGTGTGATTATTGTTGTAATCGTACCACCACTTGCTTCACTATTATTCTAATAAAAAAAGCGTTGCTGACGAACTAAGTAACAACTTAGTCATCGTCTAAGCAACGCTTTTAATTTATCTTAAACTTTGTACTTGTTTACTAGAACGATGTGTGGGATCTAATTTTTTCTCTAATAAACGTAGACCAATATCAATTAAAATCGCAATTAATGCAATTGGAATCGCACCTGCAAGAATAAAGACTGTACCATCAGTAGAATTCGTTCCACGAATAATAATGTCTCCTAGCGTCGGTGCACCAATAAATGAACCAATAGCAACAATTCCTATTGCTACAACAAGTGCAATACGAATACCACCGATGATTACAGATAGCGATAGTGGAAGCTCAATCATACGCATAACTTGGTTATTGGTCATTCCCATACCTTTACCTGCGTCTTTAATATTGTAGTCAACTTCTGTAATACCTGTGTAGGTGTTTTTTATGATCGGTAGCAAGGCATATAAAAATACTGCAAATACAACTGTTGATGGACCGAGTCCTAACGCCAACATAAGTATGGCAAGCATTGCAATAGCTGGCACAGTTTGAATAATATTAGCAATAGTAATCACTGGCCATGCTATTTTTGAATAACGCGCAATTAAAATACCAATTGGAATGCCAATAATACAGGCAAACAATACTCCATATATAGACATTAATAAATGTTTAAAAAAGAGTTCCATTAGATAGCCAAAATTCAAAGTGTAATATTCATAAAGCGAACTTAACACATTCCCTTTCACTGTTATTGACCACCTTTCTTATCTTCAAAATAGTTATGTTTTTTAACAAATTCTTCTGCAATGACGGCTGGTTCTTTTCCCTTTCCATCTGCTTCATAATTCAGTTTTTGCATTTCTTTTGTACTTACTGTATCTTCTAATTTTGTCAATGCTTTATCAATTTCAGGATGCTCTTTAATTAATTCTTCTGTAACTAATGGACTGCCATCATATGGAGGGAAAAAGCTACGGTCATCTTTTAAAATTTTCAAATTATATGCCGCAATACGGCCATCTGTGGAGTAACCAACAGCAACATCTAATTTTTTGTTTTTAAGTGCATCATACACTAAACCAATTTGCATTGGACGTGCACTTTTGAACTTAAAACCATAGTCTTTTTGGAAAGCTGGATATCCATCTCCAGCACGGTTCATCCATTGCGTATCCATACCTAAACTTAATTCATCTTTATATTTTTTTAAATCTGATACTTTTTCTAAATGATATTTATCAGCAACTTCTTGTGTGACCATAAATGCATATGTGTTTTCAAATCCAAAAGAATTATAATATTTTTGGTCATATTTCTCTTTAAATAATCGCTGCGACTCATCCATTGCTTTTTTAGTATCCTTTGTGGGTGGTGCATCGAGTACACTAGTCAATTCTGTACCTGTGTAACGAACTGCTGACATATTAGCATCTCCACGCATAAGTGCATTATGTTGAATAATACTTGAACCTAAATTGCCAATAATTGAAGGCTTAACTTCTCCATTTGTATAATGCTCAATCATTAATTTTTCAATATTTGCCATAATCTTGGTTTCACTAGTTTCAGTTGATGTGATTTTCACACTGTCTTTCGAATTACTGTCACCTAAACCGGGTAACCCGCATCCAGATAATACTACGAGAGACAATGCAAGAACGATAAATATATATTTAATATTTTTCATAGCTGTTCATTCCTCCCTTTTAAACTATCTAGATACTTTAAGTCCTTTAGGCACAGCCCATTTTTCAACTAAAGATAATAAGAAATCAATAAGTAGTGCTAGACACGTTACTAAAATAGCGGCACTAATGATCATTGGCGGTTCATATAAGTTTAATCCATTAAATACTAAATCACCTAAACCACCTGCACCAATGTAACTCGCAAGTGTAGCCCAACTAATGACATACACACTTGATAAACGTATACCACTAATAATTAATGGCAAGGCAAGGGGTAATTCCACATCTTTCATTAATTGAAGTTTTGTCATCCCCATACTTGTTCCAGCTTCAATAATGTTTTTATCAATATTTTGAACGCCTAATACTGTATTATTTAAGATAGGTAATAATACATAGATAAATAAAGCTACAATTGCTGGTGTCTTACCTACACCAAAAATTGGAATCATAAGCGCTAAAATGGCAAGTGTTGGTACCGTTTGAAGTACACCTGCAATAGTCAATACAACATTCGCCGTACGTTTTGTTTTTGATAATAAAATACCAAGTGGTACAGCTACGACAATAGCAATAAGTAACGAAATAATAGAAATATAGAAATGTTCTATCGTTTTCGATACGAGTTCTTCTCCGTATTGTGCAAAAAAGTCTCTCATTAACGATCCACTCCCGTATCATCCGTATTATGGGTATGTTCTCTATCTGTTCCGTTCATAATATCTTCATGATAACGTTGTGTACCTTGCGATGTTAAACGTTGTTGCGTTTCATTTTGACGTTCATTCTCTCGCTCAATTTCATTTGAATAGGTTTTAGAAGAGTGACTCGTTTCATTCTCTTCACCCCAAATGGAGTCATACACAATATCTACTAAGTTTGCTCGTGTAATCAGTCCAATTAATGTATGATGATCATCTACTACAGGCACATTACGTACATTACGCTTTAAAATAGTTCGTACTGAATCTTGTAGTTTTGAATCGATATGTACTTTATAAACATCACGCTGCATCGTATCAATTAATTCTTTACCTTGACGTAATCCTTGATTTATATCTTCAATATCTAAAAAACCTAAAAGACGATGTTTATTATTCACTACAAAAATAGTATCTATACGATGGTTTCTCATAATATTGACTGCATCATTAAGAGAATCGTCAGCTTGAATAGTAATGGGTTTGATCATTGCATCTTCAACCGTTCTCATGTTTGGTCGATCTTGAATCAGTCTATTTTGTCCAATAAATTCTCTAACAAAATCATTTGCTGGATATCTTAAAACATTGTCTGGTGTATCATATTGAACGATCTGGCCTTTCGACATAATACAAATTTTGTCTGCTAGCTTAATCGCTTCATCCATATCATGAGTTACAAAAATAAACGTTTTTCCTAACTTTTTTTGTAAATCTTTAACTAAATCTTGTAACGTATCTCTAGTTATAGGATCTAATGCACCGAACGGTTCGTCCATCAAAATAATGTCTTGTTCTGCTGCAAGCGCTCTAACTACACCAATACGTTGTTGTTGTCCACCCGACAGTTCAGACGGATAACGATCTAAATAATCCTCAGGTAAATCGACTAATTTAATCAACTCTTTTGCTTTAGCATCTTTCTTTTCTTTAGACCATTTTAAAAGTTTTGGAACGAGCACAATATTTTCTCTGATAGTCATATGTGGCATTAATCCAATTTGTTGAATCACGTATCCAATACTACGACGTAATTCTACTGGATTCATGCTACGTACATCTTTACCATTCATTTCAATTGACCCCTCTGTAGGTTCAATCATACGGTTAATCATTCTTAATGCTGTTGTTTTACCACTACCACTTGTTCCAATAAATGCAACAAATTCTCCAGCTTCAATATTTAAAGAAATATTATCGACTGCTTTCTTATTTCCAGAATAAATTTTAGTAAGGTTCTTTATACTAAGCGTCATAGGATGTCCCCTTCTATCGTATTAATGATGGAATATTTTAAATACAAAAAAGCCAAAGTATTCTATTTTTGATTGTCTCAATCAAGAACCATATGGCCATTGCGTAATAAAGTTTTAAAAAATTGAATTTTAATAGAAATCGTTAAAATTCCACCACCTATACTTATATACCCTTTATAATTTTTTGAAACATTATTTATATGTAATAATTAATTTTTTTACCTAATTATTTTTTTAAGTTTTTAAATTTAACATTACTTATATACAACTATTCTTTGTAAATAGTACATTCCAACCTTTTTATATTGTCTACAATTAAAGTTCGAAAAATTGTCAAATTTTTCTAAAGTGTTTAACAATTCATTTATATATATTTGAATTTCTGTGTTCCTAGTATTAATCTATAATTATAAAGTGTTTTTTATTATGAAAGGGATGTTATATATCATGAAAGCAGCAGTATGGTATGGTCAAAAAGATGTTCGCGTTGAAGATCGTGAACCAAAAGAATTAAAAGATAACGAAGTAAAAGTTAAAGTATCTTGGGCTGGTATTTGTGGTACTGACTTACACGAATATTTAGAAGGTCCAGTATTTATTTCCACTGACAAACCTGATCCATTCTTAGGTCAAAAAGCACCTGTAACTTTAGGACATGAATTCTCAGGTATCGTTGAAGAAGTGGGGAAAGACGTTACAAAATATAAAAAAGGCGACCGTGTCGTTGTAAACCCAACTGTTTCTGCACGTGAAAAAGAAGAAAATGTAGATTTATACGATGGGTATACATTCATTGGATTGGGTTCAGATGGTGGTTTCGCTGAATTTACTAATGCACCTGAAGACAATGTGTATCACTTACCTGAAAATGTGTCTGCTCAAGAAGGTGCATTAGTTGAACCAACAGCAGTAGCAGTGCAAGCTGTTAAAGAAGGTAACTTATTATTTGGTGATACAGTGGCTATCTTTGGTGCAGGTCCAATTGGTTTATTAACAGTCGTTGCTGCTAAAGCAGCTGGTGCTAGTAAAATCTTTGTATTCGATTTATCAGAAGAACGTTTAGCTAAAGCTAAAGAAGTGGGCGCAACTCACGTTGTAAACTCTGGTAATACTGACCCATTAGAATTCGTAAACGAACATACTGAAAACGGTGTAGATGTAACATTTGAAGTAGCTGGTGTTGGAGTAACATTAGCACAATCTGTAAAAGTAACACGTCCAAGAGGCAGTGTTGTCATTGTTTCAATCTTTGCACACGAAGTTAACTTTGATCCAATGTTATTGACAAACTCTGGTGTTAAATTAACGTCTACTATCGCTTATACACCAACTACATTCCAACAAACAATTGATTTAATCGCAAATGGTAGCTTAGATGTTAAGAGCGTTGTAACAGATAAAATTGAATTAGCTGACATCGTTGAATCAGGATTCAATCAATTAGTTAATGATAAATCACAAGCTAAAATCCTAGTGAAATTAAATGGTGACCAAAAATATTAATTAAATGTTTTAACCCTGTAAAGCAGGAAAACTGCTTTACAGGGTTTTTTGTATTATTTCAAATCATACGATTCTATGCCTGTTATCTCTATTTTTATTTATCATTTATTCCCTTTCTACATCGGTTTCACTACATACTTTTTCATAACATTATCATCATTATATTATAGAAAAAATTTAATAAACTCCTTTTAATAATATTTTGAAATCTATTAAATATTTAGTTTGACTAATTAAATGATAAGCGTATAATTATATCGTGTTTTTTTTTATAAAAAATAAAATAAATTAAAAGGAGTATTTATGGGAAAGAATAAAAACGATAATAAAATTAGCCTAACGCAACTCGTGTTACTCGGTTTAGGTTCGTTAATTGGTTCTGGTTGGCTCTTTGGCGCATGGGAAGCATCTTCAGTAGCTGGACCAGCAGCCATTATCTCATGGGTCATAGGTTTCATAGTTATTGGAACGATTTCTTATAACTATATTGAAATAGGAACAATGTTTCCACAATCTGGTGGAATGAGTAACTATGCTCAATATACACATGGTTCATTACTTGGCTTCATTGCCGCATGGGCAAACTGGGTATCACTCGTAACGATTATTCCAATTGAAGCAGTATCTGCAGTCCAATATATCAGCTCTTGGCCTTGGGACTGGGCTAAGCCAACTCAGGCATTGATGCATAATGGTTCTGTAAGTACAGTTGGATTATTTGTTGTTTACATAATCATTATTGTCTTTTCATTATTAAATTATTGGTCTGTAAAATTATTAACGTCATTTACAAGTTTAATTTCTGTATTTAAATTAGGGGTGCCACTCTTAACAATTATTATGTTAACGATCTCAGGGTTTGATGCAGGAAACTATGGTCATTCCTTGAATACATTTATGCCATATGGCAGTGCACCTATCTTTGCAGCAACAACAACATCAGGTATTATCTTCTCATTTAATGCATTCCAAACGATCATTAATATGGGCTCAGAAATTAAAAATCCTGAGAAAAACATCGCACGTGGTATCGGCATTTCACTAACATTAAGTGCGATTTTATATATTATCTTACAAAGTACATTTATTACTTCAATGCCACAATCAATGATTCATTCACATGGTTGGCACGGTATTAACTTTAATTCACCATTTGCAGACATGGCAATTTTATTAAGTATTAATTGGTTAGCCATTTTACTTTATATTGAAGCCGTAGTATCTCCATTTGGTACTGGCGTATCATTTGTAGCCATTACTGGTCGTGTATTAAGCGCTATGGAGAAAAATGGTCATATTCCTAAATTCTTAGGAAAAATTAATTCAAAATATAATATTCCACGTGTTGCGATTGCATTTAATGCTGTCATGAGTATGATCATGGTAACGTTATTCCGTGATTGGGGCGTACTTGCAGCTGTTATTTCGACTGCAACATTAGTAGCCTATCTTACAGGCCCTACTACAGTTATTTCGTTACGTAAAATGGGACCTAAATTGCATCGTCCCTTCCGTGGTAAATTATTAAAAATCATGGCACCTTTATCATTCGTATTAGCATCACTGGCCATTTATTGGGCAATGTGGCCTACTACAGCAGAAGTTATTTTAATTATTATTTTAGGTTTACCAATTTACTTCTTCTATGAATATAAAATGAATTGGAAAAATACTAAAAAACAAATTGGCGGTAGCTTATGGATTATTGTCTATCTTATTTTATTAGCTGCTATGTCATTTGTAGGTAGTAAGGAATTTAAAGGTATGAACTGGATTCACTACCCATATGACTTTATTGCTATTATTGTGTTGTCACTCATTTTTTATAAAATTGGTTCTTCAAGTCACTTCAATAGTATTTACTTCAAACGTGCTAAGAAAATCAATAAAAAAATGAAAGACGGCTCACCAGAAGAAGCTGAAGCAGCTGCTAAAGGTAACGAATAATCATTCAAACGTCTGAAACAAGTTAGAGAATTGTCTCAACTTGCTTCAGACGTTTTTTTTAATGTTATATTAGACATAAGATAAGTATGGAGATGATACTATTGACTTTAATTAAAACACATGCCGGAGATATTAAAGGCTATACTAAAAAGAAAATTAATTACTTTCTCGGGATTCCTTATGCTGATAAACCTATCAATGAACATCGATTTAAACACTCGAAATGCTTAAAAACTTGGGATAAGACCATTGAAGCAACATCGTTTAAATCTATACCACCACAACCACACAACAAACTCGAAACCTTCTTCTCATCACATGCTCAATTATTTAACCAAAGTGAAGATTGCTTATATTTAAATATTTGGTGTCAAAACAATCAATATAACAATAAGCCTGTCATTATCTATTTTTATGGTGGTGGCTTTGTGAACGGACATGGTTCTCAGGAACTTTATACACCTGAACATATCGTTGCTCGACATGATGTCATTGTAATTACATTTAATTATCGTTTAGGTGCTTTAGGGTTTTTAGACTGGTCTTACTTCAATAGCGATTATAATAAAAACAATGGTTTGTCTGATCAAATTAATGCACTCAAATGGGTACATACGTTTATTAAATATTTCGGTGGAGATTCAAACAATATAACATTAATGGGACAGTCTGCTGGTAGTATGAGTATTATGGCATTAATGCAACGACCAGAATTAGACAAATACTATCATCAAGTGATGTTATTAAGCGGAACGCTACGTCTTGATTCTCATTTATTAGGACAAAAGAAAGCAGCCCATTTTGCCTATCTGAAAGATGCCTATTGTCCTAAAAAAAGTATTACTCACTTAACAACTTTAGATATATTATCATTAATGGCTTATGATGAAGCATCACGTGGGAAATCAAAAGGTCTTGAATTGATTTATGCACCTATTCAAGAGTCAAACATGTCTCGTCCCCTTTCTCAATTTACTAAACCAGTTGTTATAGGTACTACGAAAGAGGAAGGCAATATCTATATTCGTAATGAATCTAGAAAACTATCATCTGAACGCTTTGTAGAAGTTATGAAATTAAATGATATACACCTTCACATTTCTCAAGTTCAAACTGGTAAAGACCAAGCCCTTATGGTGACAACGCATTATTTTGAAACACCTGCGATTTCATTTTTAAATCAACTTGAAAACAATCGCCATTGTTGGAAATTACGTTTTGACTGGTGCCTTTCTAATGTATCACCGTTTCAATCTGCTTATCATATTTTAGATTTAGTGTTTTGGTTTGGAAAATTAGAGATTTTAAAAGCGCATGGTGTGAACTCATTAGAACATGAACGTCATCTCAGTAAACATATGATAGATGATTTAATCTATTTTGCAACATACCACACTATGCCGTGGTCATCTTATTCTCCTCAAACACCTTATTGTTATATATATAAATAAAAAGAAGCGGAACGATGAATTCAAAATGAATTCTGTTCCACTTCCTACTTAATTTTTTATATAAGACATATTTTTTAAACTTATGACAATAATAAGACCCATAGTTCCAACTATTGCGCTCACAATCGTGACTGCTTGAACAGAGATATTTGAAACAACGAGTCCTCCAATAATGCCTCCAAATCCTATTCCCGCATTCAGACTCGACATATTCCAACTCATCACTTGACTCGTATCACCTTCAACATGTTCAATCATACCACTTTGAATTGCTGGATTGGTACTCCACTGTACAATATTCCATATAAATAATCCAATTAATAATATGGTAACAGTATGCAGAATAAGATTCATCATCAACATCATAACTATAAAAATAGAAAAGGCAATGATTAACCAACGTTTACTGCTAAGTTTATCCGCTAATATGCCACCTAATGATGTACCAATCACTCCTGCAATCCCATTCACTAATAACGCCAATGATACAAATCCCATTTGATGACCATGATTCAAAATAAGAGGATTAATATAAACAAACGTCACAGAATTTGCTACTAAAATTAAAAAAGTAATCGCTAAATATTTGACTACCTCTGCTGGTCTTAAAATTTTAGATGTATTGAGTTGTTTATTTGAAGTTGAACCCCATTGACGTTGAACTTGATTTAATTCTGATGTTGATGGTAAATATACCATCATCAGTACACCAGCTATCACACTCACAATAATAATAAATAAGAACGTAAATCTCCAACCTATTGCATCCCCAATCATCGTACCGATTGGGACGCCAAATACATTAGCCCCACTAAATCCAGTATAAACGACACCAATCATTTTCCCTCTATTTTTAGGTATCGTTAACATCGCTGTTAAAGCTAAGACTTTAACGATAATGAGTGAAGCGGCTGCTGAAGATAAGATACGTCCAATCACTAAAATAGTAAAGTTAGGCGCCATCGCAATCATTGCATTTCCAATGATAAATGCAACGAGTGTCCATAATAAGACCGGTCGTACTGCAAAGCGATTCGTAAGCTTAACAAGTATGGGTCCACAAATAGCGAATGTTAATGCATATAAAGTCACAAGCTGACCAATAATCGCTTCAGAGACACCGAGGTCTTCACTCATTAAATTCATAATTCCTGCAACCATCATCTCAACCATACCGACGATAAACACACTAATAATGAAGGTTGCCACTCGCATGACAGACATGCATAGGACTCCTTTCTTTCTATATTTTGGCATAAAAAAACAGTTACGCAATGGTAACCTTTATCATTCGTAACTGTTTCATTATATAATAATTTCTTAAACTTTTGTGCGAAAAAATATGTCATTGAGATTTAGTTATTGTCTTTTATATTAGTTGTACGTGCTACGAGTTGATGACGTGCATTAAAGAATTGACCATAACTTAAATACGTTGCAATCAATGCAGACATAATCGTTGCAGTAGTATGAATAAACACAACAAGTAATTGGAATTTGATGGCTTGTAATGGTGCCATACCTCCAATAATTAATCCTGTCATCATACCCGGAATAGACACTAACCCATATGTTTTTACAGAATCAATTGTTGGAACAATCGCTAAACGAATACTTTCACGAATCGCCCCTTTAGACGCAAGCTTTGGCGTTGCTGCTAATGTTAACTTAGATTCAATATCGTCTACATCTCGAACGAACGCACGATCTAAATTTTGATATGCCAAATTAATGGCAATTAAACCATTATTTGCAAGCATACCACCGATAGGAATGACATCATTTGCTTTAAAATCGATAGCACCAGCAAGCACTGCACATGCTAACGGAATTGCTGTTGATATAAATATAGAAACAAAAGAAATCCAAAACACATGATGCATAACAGGCGATGCACGATGAATTGTATTCCAAGAAGCGTTAATAATAATGACTAATACTGCAATCAATAATATCCATACTTGATCAATTTTAAAAATATATTCTAATATCAATCCTAAAATTAATAATTGAACCACCGCTCTAATCGAAGCGACGACTAAATCTTTGATAATATGTAAGCCTTCTTTATATGAAATAATAATAGGAATTAATAATAATAATGCTGTTAAACAAAGCGCTGTATTACTCATTATGACTTAACACCTCCTCATTTGTAATCTGACCATCTTTAATAGTAATTCTTCTTTGGAAATTTCTCATACTTTGATCATTACTATGCGTAATCCATAATATAGCGACGCCTTCATCTGCTAATTTAAAGATAATATCTTCAATTTTTTCTTTATTTTGCGTATCAAGTGCACTCGTTGATTCATCTAGAAGTAATATTTCTGGTTGATACATTAACTGGCGTGCAATAGCAATACGTTGACGTTCTCCACCAGACATATGTTTTACTTTTGAATCTAGACTATAGTTTGACAAGCCGACTTTATTAAGTAAATCATTCGCTTTATCTTCATCAAATTGATCATGATGCGTTAATGCTGGGAAAGCCATATTATCTTCTACTGTCGTTCCAAATAATTCACTTTGTTGCATCATGTAACTAATTTTAGAACGTAATTCTTCAGGACGATACTCATCATATGGTTTTCCTTTAAATAATAATTCTCCTTCAGTCGGACTAATTAAATTGTTGAGTTGCTTTAAGAATGTACTTTTTCCGCTTCCAGAAGGACCAACTACTGCAACGGTTTCACCTTGATCTAATTTAAAATTAATATTATTGAGTATCGTTCGTTGATCTGCTTTATAGGTCAGATGTTTTACTTCTAATAACACAAGCGTTTCCTCCTTATCTTTACTCTTTAATGGGATGACATATTCTTTTTTATCATAACAAAAAAAGAGGCAAAGTAATGAAATTCAATGTTACTATTTTTTGAATTTCAATGACTCTACCTCTTACTCTTAACCCCAAATGATACTCATAATAATCGCTATAAAAGAAACAAAATTATTTATCATATGAAGGGTAATCGTCATCGCTAAATTTCGACCACTTAAGTGATATGCCACAACAAATCCTGTAGCCATAATTAAATAAGGGCCAACTTCAAATGGTGATGATGCACTTGTCATATGTAATCCTGCAAACCCGAGCACTGACACGACATACATCACACCATACGTTAATTTTTTACCTAACTCATGAATTAACAAATGTCTAAATAATAATTCTTCTACAAAAGGTGTAATAATCACAATATCTAAAAATAAAACAGGCCAAAGCCAATTGATTTCAAACATTTTAATAATCATTTTGTTATTTTCTGTATCATCAAACTGATATTGTTTCGGTAAAAATTCCATTAAATAACCATATGCGCCTTGCAACACATAAAGGGCCACCATCACAATGATAATGAGTGGAATATGTTTTTTTAAAGCTTTGAATCGTGAGATGGCAATAGGAATAATGGTTTTGCGATGCATTAAATAAAAGACTACTAATACAAGACATTGACCAATTAAGGTAAAGACTTGGGCATATCCTAAATAATATTTTGTAAACTTACTTTCCGATATATGACCACCTGTGATGCCTGAAATTATTCCCATCACAATAAATGTAAGAATCAACGGAAAAACTATATTCATGACTAAATATGTAGGTATTAGCCAAAAATCACGTTTAACAATACGTTTTGAATCAAATTCATTTCTTATCGGTCGTTGCTCTGAGGTTTGGTAGTATGTATCATTATGTTCCGAAGTCATATAACTCTCCTATTCTTTCTATTTAAACAAGCTTATCAATCATTGTAATAATAAATATGATGAGTTGTACAGTACTATGATAAAGATAGGACGCTGCTAAATTTTCCCCACTTTTCATATATACCATCACTGCACCTATTGAAATAATTATGTAAGGCATGGCTTCCAATATTGAAATTAAATCATATACTTGGACAATGGTTTCTATTAAGACACTAACAATCATCATTACTAAAAGATTAAATTTTTTGCCTAATTCATGAATCAATAGATGACGAAATAGTAACTCATCAATTAAGGGTCGTAATAATACTACTGAAATAAAAGTGAATATCAGTGCACTTGGATGAATAAACAATCCTTCTAAACGACGTTGTGCTTGTGTGTCTACGTAGCCAAAAGGATGCGGTAACATGTGTGCCAATGCATTAAAACCATAATATAACATCACACTAACGATTACGGTGATTATAATCAATTTCAAATACTGATGAATCGCAATACGATATTGTCGTCGTACAACACTCGCAATATAAAACTTATGTAATGTGAAAAATAATCCTAACACAATAAATTGAGCAATCACAAAACTTAAACTTAGCATCACATTATATAAATAAGATGGCGGTGGTTGTTGGGTAACCATAGCCGTCACACCTAATACACCAAAAACAATAATAATAGGCGTTAAAATTTGGAAAAAGATAAACAAAGGAATGAGTAGAAAATCTTTTTTTATTATTTCAGGATTACCCCATCGATTTTTTGATACCACTTGTGTGATCACATCTTTTTCTTTTTTCATATATCACCTCAACGATCTACGTATATAGTACTTTATCATTTAAAAACATTATTGTCATAAGAGATCCTAACTTTTTCATTATTTGATATTTAAAGATAAATATTAAATCTATTTATTTTTATTTGTAAATACAATTTTTTGATGTAAGATTTACAATATAAAGGGGATGAAGGGGGGATGGGCATGACAACATTACTTACTGTCATGCAATTTATAGTTAATATTCTTATTATTATGGTGTTACTGTCTATATTAATGGTTGGGTTATATCTTTTATTCAAAGATAAAAGACAAGAACAACATAGTGTGTTACGTAACTTTCCTGTATTAGGCAGAATACGTTACTTTTCAGAGAAAATAGGACCAGAATTACGTCAATATTTATTTGCAAATGATACCGAAGGAAAACCATTTTCAAGAAATCAATATACTGATATCGTTTTAGCAGGTAAATATCATTCAAGAATGACTAGTTTTGGTACAGAAAAAAACTATGAAGAAGGTTTTTATATTCGAAACACTATGTTTCCATTACAAAAGTCAGAACTTCAAATTGATAACCATTCAATGATTTCAACATTTATTTATTCAATCGATAATGAACGATTGTTTAAACGTGAAGAGCATCGTGAGAACAAAAACATTGATCCTTATTATTTATCAGATGATCATGCAGTTATTATAGGCGAAGAATTAGCACACCCCTTTAAAGTCAAACGTTTAGTAGGTCAATCTGGTATGAGTTATGGCTCATTAGGTGGTCGTGCGATTACTGCATTATCTCAAGGACTTGCACGTGCTGGCTCATGGATGAATACAGGAGAAGGCGGATTATCTGAATATCATCTTAAAGGTGGCTGCGATATTATTTATCAAATTGGACCAGGTTTATTCGGCGTGAGAGATAAAGACGGTGGTTTTAGTGAAGAAGCTTTCTTAAATGTGGCAAACCATAAAGAAGTTAAAGCATTTGAAATTAAGCTTGCACAAGGTGCTAAGACACGTGGTGGTCATATGGAGGGCAATAAAGTTACAGAAGAAATTGCTAAAATTCGTCATATCGAACCCTATAAGACAATCAATTCACCTAACCGCTTCGATTTCATTAATAATCCGAAAGAGTTATTAGAATTTGTAGCTAAGTTGCAAAAACTCGGTCAGAAACCTGTGGGATTTAAAATTGTGGTAAGCAGAGTTGATGAAATTGAGGCCCTTGTTCAAGAAATGATTAACCTAGATATTTATCCAAACTTTATTACTGTTGATGGTGGTGAAGGTGGAACAGGGGCAACTTTCCAAGAATTACAAGATGGTGTTGGCCTCCCACTTTTTACTGCCCTTCCAATCGTTACTGGTGTTTTAGAACGTTATGATGCACGCAAATATATGAAGATATTCGCATCTGGAAAACTTATTACACCAGATAAAATAGCCATTGCACTTGGACTTGGTGCTGATTTATGTAATATTGCAAGAGGTATGATGATCAGCATTGGTTGCATTATGAGCCAACAATGTCATTTAAATACTTGCCCAGTTGGCGTCGCAACAACGGATCCTAAAAAAGAAAAGGCTTTAATTGTTGAAGAAAAGCAATATCGTGTCACAAACTATGTGACGAGTTTACATGAGGGATTATTTAATGTTGCAGCTGCAGTAGGTGTTAAAAGTCCAAATGAAATTACAGGAGATCATATTGTGATTAAAAGAAAAAATGGACATATTGAAGATATCGCAAGTTATAAATTAAAACTTATTCAATAGTCAACAAAAAAGTGAGACAATCCATCTAAGCCAATGGTTGTCTCACTTTTATATTATTCTTCATTCATATTGCTTTTTTTCTGGAATCCAATTTTTTTAAGTTCTTTGACCGTACCATCCATTGTCACTTTTTTATAGTTTTTAGAATAATGTGCTAATGCAAAGTAACGACTAACATCTTTTAAGTTTGCTTTGTTATAATCAATATCTATGTTTTCAACTATTTTTTGATGCTTACTACTTAGCGTATATGTTACACCCTTTTCCCCTTTTAATGGACGATAGTCTTTAAAAGATTTTTCACCTTCTTGTTTAGACATTCCCAGATCATCATATTTTAAAGTACTGACAGTTGATTGTTTAATCACTTTATTTTTTTTATAAGTTAATGTTGTAAGAACATGCTTACCATCAATATCACCTTCGTATGTTTTTGAACGTGATTGACTACAAGCCCCTAATATACAAACACTTAACACTGACAACACAAATAATGTTAAGACTTTTTTCATTATGCTCATCTACTTCCCCATATTTAATTTTAAACAAATTATATCACTTACCAACTATGAATGGGATACATTTAATTTGCATAGATATGATAAACTATTGTTCATAAAATTCATTTTATCCATGCTACAATACACTTAACAACGTTTTTAGGAGGACTCAATGTATGAAAGAATCTATCGAATTGCTCAAAACATTAACAGATGTTAATGGTATCGCTGGTTATGAATACCAAGTTAAAGAAAAAATGCGAGACTATTTAACACCTATTAGTGATGAGATTATCGAAGATGGTTTGGGTGGTATCTTCGGTAAAAAGGAAAGTAAAACGGGATCTAAATCATTAATGTTAGCTGGTCATTTAGATGAAATTGGATTCATCGTCACTAAAATTGACAATAATGGGTTTATTAAATTCCAACCTATTGGCGGTTGGTGGAGCCAAGTGATGTTATCTCAAAAAGTAACCATCACGACTGACGATGGTAAAGAAATACGAGGTATTATTGGTTCTAAACCTCCACATGTACTTGAACCAGAAGCACGCAAAAAGTCTATCGATATCAAAGACATGTTTATTGATATTGGTATTAGAAGTAAAGCAGATGCTGAACAATACGGTATTGAAATTGGAAATATGATTACACCTTATAGTGAGTTTGAACAACTTGCAAATGGTAAATATTTAACTGCCAAAGCATTTGATAATCGATACGGTTGTGCACTTGCTATTGACGTACTTAACAATCTTAAAGATGAATCGATCGGTATTAATTTATATGCAGGTGGCACTGTACAAGAAGAAGTTGGTTTACGTGGCGCTAAAGTCGCAGCAAATAAAATCAACCCCGATTTAGCTATCGCAGTCGACGTTGCGGTCGCATACGATACACCTGGAATGGCACAATATGGTAGTGATACAGCCATTGGTGACGGCCCAGTAATTATTTTAATGGATGCTTCAAATGTGGCACATCAAGGCTTACGTCAACATATTAAAGAAGTGGCAAAAAAACATTATATTACGGTTCAATGGGATACTACACCACGCGGTGGTACAGATGCTGGTAGTATCCATGTTGCTAACGATGGTATTCCAACAATTGCTATTGGTGTGGCATTACGCTATATGCACTCAAATGTATCTGTTCTTCATACCGATGATTATGAAAATTCAGTACGATTAATCACTGAAATTGTACGTTCTTTAAATGATCAAACGTATAATCAAATCAAATGGTAATTTGAATATTGAAATGTTACATCTACTTATGTTAACATTATATTAACGAGTATTAACGTCATAACGATACGAACCCCTAGTCTATTGCCCTAGACTAGGGGTTCTTTGTGTATTGGATTATCTGCCGTCTTTTTTATTCTTATATTGTTCAAACCAATAATCAAACAATATATTGAGCCACCTATTTAATATAGGTGCAATAACGAGTACAAATATTAACGTCATAACTTCACCTCCTTTAAACGTACTACCGTCTAAAGGAAAGACGACAACAACATTATAACATTTTTATAAAATAGAATAATTTATCTAAATACATAAAAAGCGAGAGACAGCCTCATACTGAAGCCATCTCTCACACTTAAACGCTAATATATCCACTATGATTTATTCTACAGAATGTTTCCATTTATCTTCACTTAACATTTCACCAGGCCAAGTGTATGCCATCACACCACCATCAATACGAATCGTTTCACCTGTAATAAATGAACTATCATCTGATGCTAGGAAAGCAACCAATTTACCTATTTCTTCAGGTTGTCCTAAACGACCAAGTGGAGTGACCCATTTCTGATTATCGCGGAATGTTTTACCCGCTTCATCTTCAGATGTACCAGCTAAATGATCTACAAGCGGTGTTTCAATGGTACCTGGTGCAATCGCGTTCGCACGAATATTTTCACGTCCATATTCAATCGCAATCGATTTAGTGAAATTAATGACGCCCCCTTTAGCGGCATTATAACCAGAACGATACAAGTCTGCTGCTTGTCCTGAGAATGAAGCTGTATTAATGATTGAACCTCCATTATCCAACATTAATGGTAATAAGAATTTCGTTACTAAGAATGTACCTCTCATATCGACAGACATAATTTTATCAAATACTTCAACTGGATATTCATGAATACGTCCTGCCCCATTATCTACACCTGCATTGTTGAAGATAATGTCAATGTGACCATAGTCTTGTTTAACTTTCTCAACAAAATCTTTCACTTGTTGATCTTGAGAGATATCAACTTTATAAGCTGTCGCTTTACCGCCTTCTTGATTAATGTCATCTACAGTTTTTTCTAATTCATCTGAAATATCAAGTGCTAAGACATGCGCTCCTTCTTTCGCTAACACTTTTGCTGATGCTTGTCCAATACCTGTACTTGCACCTGTGATGACTGCAATTTTATTTTCTAAACGTTTCATCTTGTCACACTCCTAGTGAACATGTTTTCTAATACAACCTTATTCTTCCACTAAACAGTTTAGATTAAACGTGATACTAAAAATGAAATCGTTTTACAATTGAATTCTTTTCTATATCCAAAGAAATGTAAATATGATTCGTATCTTTTTCTATTAATAAAATTCATGTAAAATAAAACTATATTAGGAAGTATTGAAAGACTTAGGAGGGCATGATGGAAGAACGTATAGGATTAATAGATATTGGCTCGAATACGATTAGATTAGTTATCTTTAGATTTAGCAAAGATGCAGGATTAAATGAATTGCTCAACATTAAAACGCCTGCTCGCTTGAGTCAATATTTGACAAAAGAAAATAAAATGAGCCAAGAAGGTATTAAAGTGCTCATTGAAGCATTACGCAGTTTTAAATCTGTATCTGAAAAATTTGAAGTAAAAGAATTGCATCCTATCGCAACAGCAGCAATTCGTCAATCTGAGAATAAGGGTGACATTGTTAAAAAAGTAAAAGATGAACTTGATATTGAAATTTCAATTATCCCTGAAAAAGACGAAGCATATTATGGTTACTATGCTATTACTCATACTACTGAAATTGAAAATGGTGTATCTGTAGACATCGGTGGTGGTTCAACTGAAGTTACTTTATTTAAGGATAAAGAATTATTTGAATCACATAGTTTTCCTTTCGGTGTAGTAACGTTAAAACGTAAATTCTTTGATGGCAAAGACCACAATGATAAAGGCGCGATCAAAGATATGGAGAAATTCTTATCTCAACAATTTAGTACATTAGATTGGCTTAAAGATCAAGACGTTGCATTAGTCGGTGTCGGTGGTTCTGCACGTAACGTAGCACGTATCCATCAATCTGAACACACTTATCCTATAAGTGGTGTACACAATTATACAATGTCAGATAAAGATATTGATGAAGTGTACGATATTATACGTAAAAGTTCACGTGATGAGTTAAATAACCTAGATGGGTTAAGTCGCGATCGTGCAGATATTATTCTTCCGGCAGTGTCAGTATTTAAGACACTTTATAAAAAAATAGATGCAAAGCAATTCACATTTTCAAGAAATGGCTTACGTGAAGGCTATATTATTAAACAAATTCGCTCACGCTATCCAGATGTATTTGACAAACATAATGTGCGTAAAGAATCGATTTATTTCTTAGCACATGATTATCACATCGAAGAACGTAGTTCACAAGGTCGTCTAAAATTAGCGCAATCTTTATTAAAACAATTAATGGATTTAGGTGATTTAAAGATTAATGACACAGAGCAACGTCTCTTTGAAGAAGCGACCTATATTTATTATTTAGGTAGATTTATTGATTCAGATTCAAGTTCTCCACATACGTATTATATTATTGCGAACTCAATGATTAATGGTTATACACATAAAGATCGCGTTAAACTCGCTCTTTTAGCAAGTTTTAAAAATAAATCTTTACTTAAGTTCTATTGTAAAGAAACAGATTGGTTCAGTAATAAGGAAATTGAAACCATTCAAGCATTAGGTGGCATTATTAAATTTGTGAATGCTTTAAATATTTCACAAACTAGCTTTGTTGAAGACGTGACTTTAAAAGAAACGAAAAAAGGCAATGACGATTATGAACTGACCGTACATTATACTGAAGGCGAACCGATTGCTGAGAAATATCAAGCATTAAGACAGAAAAAGCATATTGAAAAGATTCTTAAAGGATCAGTATCCATTGTCTTTACAAAATCTTAAAATTTGTATGCTATATTATGAGTAGATAGTTCTGTCATAGACTATATATGTTTATAAATAGAAAGATTGATAATCGAAGAAATGACGAGGTGTATTTTGAATATGCAAACTCAATTGGGAGACTATGATATTAGCTTGCCGAAATACTATAATAATCGCGAACTTAGTTGGTTAGATTTCAACTATCGTGTATTACAAGAAGCTTATGATAACAACAATCCACTATTAGAAAAATTAAATTTCGTATCTATCTTTAGTTCGAACTTAGATGAATTCTTTATGGTGCGTGTGGCTGGTTTAAAAGACCAAGTAAAAATGGGATTCGATAAACCTGAAAATAAAACACAAATGACACCACAAGAACAAGTAGATGCTATTCAAGAAAAAGCTAAAAATTATGTCAATATGCAATATGAACGCTATAACGAACTTATCGAAGAATTACGCAATTATGACATTGTGATGTGTAAACCAGAAAACTTATCTGACTCTATTTTAAGTAAGTTAGAAAGGGATTTTAAACTCACGATTTTACCAACGTTAACACCACTTGGTATAGATGCATACCACCCTTTCCCAAAACTAAATAATAAAAGTCTAAATATCTTCGTAGATATCGATACAGATGATGCCATTAACTCAGCTATTGTTCAAATTCCATCTCTTATCCCTAGATTCTTAACTTATAATGAAGGCTCAAAACAATATGTAGTCATGGTAGAAGATGTCATTACACACTTCATCAATCACTTATTTACAGGCTATGAAGTATTAAATACCTTTACATTTAGAATTACTAGAAATGCTGATTTAACGATTCATGAAGATGGCGCTGAAGACTTACTTATCGAAATCGAACGTTTCTTAAAAGAACGTAAAAGTGGTTCTGCTGTACGTTTAGAAGTCGACAATCGTACAGCCTCTATCGAAGATTTAGGATGGTTAACAGACACTTTAGAAGTGGATGAACAAGACGTTTACTTACTTAACGGACCTTTAGATTTAACATTTATCTTTGGCTTAGTTGATCATCTATCCCATAAATTAAAATACTTAACATATGATAAATATACACCACAAATTCCACGTTCATTAGGTAACAATAATGTGTATGATCTTGCATTAAAACGTGATGTCTTTTTCCATCACCCATACGAATCATTTGAGCCTATTGTAGACTTTATTCGTGAAGCAGCTGAAGATCCTAACACGATTGCGATTAAACAAACGCTTTATCGTGTAAGTAAAGATTCACCCATTATTAAAAGCTTAAAAGAAGCGGCTGAAAATGGTAAACAAGTGACTGTCCTTGTAGAATTAAAAGCGCGTTTCGACGAAGAAAATAACGTTCATTGGGCACGTATGTTAGAAGATGCAGGTTGTCATGTTATTTATGGTATGACTCATTTAAAAACGCATAGTAAAATTGCTCTTGTCGTTAAACGCATCGGTGGCAAATTAACTTCATTCGTACACTTAGGTACAGGTAACTATAACGATAAAACTGCAAAACTATACACAGATATGGGTGTGATTACGACAGATACATTAATTGCTGAAGATGCCATTAATTTCTTTAACTATTTAAGTGGTTACTCAGTTAAACCTGAATATAATAAATTAATTGTCGCACCATTTGATATTCGTGACGTCTTTATTGATCGTATTGATAAAGAAATTGCAAGTCATCGTCAACATGGTAACGGTAAAATTATGATGAAAATGAATTCCTTAACTGATAAGGCTATCATTGAAAAATTATTTGAAGCATCTCAAGCGGGTGTTACCATTCAACTTATTATTCGTGGTATCTGTTGCCTAAAACCAGGCATTCCAGGTGTCAGCGAAAATATTGAAGTTGTAAGTATTGTAGGTCGTCTATTAGAACACTCTCGTATTTATTACTTCTACAATAATGGTGACGAACGTATTTATTTATCATCTGCAGACGTCATGACACGTAACATGATTAAACGTGTTGAAATCTTATTCCCTGTAGAAGATAAAGAAATCGGTAAACGTCTTGTAGACTTTATGAATTTACAATTATCTGATAATCAAAAAGGACGTTATCAAGATCAGTATGGTGAGTATCATTACGTTCAAAACGATTTATCTCCATTAAATTCACAAGCTTACTTGATGAAAGAAGCAGTTAAGTATGGTAAAAAGCTAAAAAAGGAGGCAACCCAGCCTTCAGGAATGCCCGTCGTTTCTAAAAGAAGAGCTAGCTGGGTCAATCGTCTTCGAAACACATTAAAAAAATAATGTGACTATAAAATAGCCAAGTCGTGTCATTCATCAGCACGACTTGGCTTTTTAATTTATTTCTCAGGATGGTCATACCAGTGTTTTAAGAATGTATATAACACATCACTATAAGTTTGAAGTTCTTGTGCTTCTATCTTTTCATCTACACTATGAGCTTCTTCTAAACTACCTGGACCATATAAAATGGTTGGAATATCAAAATGAGCTGTCCAACCTCCATCTGTCACTGTGGTACTCATACCATGTTTCATTTGACTGTGATGAACGTGATAATGTGCATCTTGTAATTGTTTAAAGCCTGGATGTTCTAATGGAATAGTAAAACTTGGGAAAATTTCTCCTTTATCTTCTATCATTGATTCACCGCCCCATTCGAACTGTAACGGGTTCTCTCTCAACCAAATGTCTGCCTCTGCAACACGATTTAAATACGCTTCTATCTCTTTTGTAACGTCTTCATAACTTTCATTCGGTAAATAATGAACCGTAATCCATAAACGACATTCATCAGCAATAAAAGCAGGATGGCGTCCTCCTTCAATCACTGCTGGATTAATCGTATTCGCACCTGGTGGCATACCAGGACTATGTTTCATCACAGCCCAGTGCTGTTCAAGTTCATTCAGTGCTTGAATGATTTTGGTCATTTTTTCAATTGCACTCGCACCAAATAAACCTCCACCTGCATGAATCATTTGACTACGTGCGCCATCATGAATGGTATTCTTACTTTTAACCGTAATCCACCCTGTAATGACCCCACCTTGTCCAAGTGCCATATTTTCACTTGTATCCAATACTAATGCCAAATCTGCTTGAGGACCGATTTCACATGCGCGTTTCGTCCCCGCTTCACCCACTTCTTCTCCTACTACAGATTGCACGACAATATCTCCTTTAGGTCGTCGTCCTTCTTGATGTAACTTTTCAAGCACATAAAACAGCGAGGCCATACCGCCTTTCATATCACTCACACCACGACCATATAGCCATCCCTCTTTTTCAGTCAATTGAAACGGTGGATATTGCCAATTAGAATCATCGTCCACGTTCGCCACATCTACATGACCATTGAGAATTAATTTAGGTGCATCCTCATCTTCCCCTTTTAATGTTGCGACGATAACACTATCATTTTCATATAAATGTTCACGTTGAATATCAAAATTTAGTGTTTTTAATATGTGTTCAATGTCATCTTGTAAAGGATCCGTATTACGTCCAGGAGGACTCTCCGTATTATATTTAACTAATACATCTAACAATTCAAATAAACGTTGTTCCATCACTTTATCACCCTTTTAAGTTATATGATCTTTCAATCTAAGTGTAACATTTCAACACTAATATTGAAGGATTTAAAGGCGCGTTTCCTACCTTAGGCAAGAAACGCTCTCATTCTCATTATGTTTAAACTGGACGAACGATGACTTCATTAACGTTCACATGTGCAGGTTGCGTCACTGCATAGATCACCGCATCAGCTATATTCTCAGGATCTAATTTCTTTCTATCACCAAAGTCATATCCTTCTGTCATAGGTGTATCTACCATTCCTGGTAAAATACTAGTTGATTTAATACCCGTTCGCGCAAGCTCTTTTTCTAAAGCTTCTACGATACGTAATACAGCAGATTTCGTTGCACTGTATAATGCACTTGTCTTATTAACTTCAAAGCCTGAAATAGATGCCATATTGACAATATGACCACTAGATTGTTCTTCAAAATGAGGAAGTACGGCATTCAGACCATATAATAACCCTTTAATATTCGTATCAACCATTTTATCCCAATCGTCTACTTTGTAATCTGTGATTTTAGAAGATAAGTTAATGCCTGCACAATTGACAAAGATATCGACTTTTCCAAATTTAGCAATCGCATTTTCTACGAGCGCATCAACGTCATCACGATACATCACATTGGTTGGTGTAATAAGGTAGTCTCCTTCATTCAAATGTTCTGCAACACGTTGTAACTTCTCATCACTACGACCAGCTAGCACAACTTTAGCGCCTTCTTCAGCAAGTCGTTTGGCTGTTGCTTCACCAATTCCACTACTCGCACCTGTAATCATCGCAACTTTATCTGTTAATTTAGCCATATTCATCATCCTTTATTGTTGTTTATTCATTCCATTTCCATCATTCTCTATATATAAACGTCGTTATCAATTTAAAATCTCAATTATAGATTGTAATTTAATATTAAACATAATAAAGTGAAGATATATATTATGATAAGTAAAGGGGAATAGATATGTCTGTGATTGCGAAAGATTTTAGTCCATTGGTTCAAGCATTACGTCAAAAAGTAGGTCGCACAAGTTTTTCATTTCGTTTCGAAGATTTATTTACTAAAGAAGAATGGTTACACATGAGTGTCAAAGAACGCACACGCCAAGAAAGAGAATTTATTGCACGAATGGATCACATTCCAAATATTCGAATGCCTTTTTCTAGTGAAGATGGCTATAAGTTCAAATTGTATAATCAAGAGTACCAATATAATGAAGTGAAGAACAATTTTAAATCTTTATAATAAAAATACCCGCATCAAGGGAAGTGAGATGCGGGTTTCAACACATTATCTAAAAATGATTGGGGGTATATTTAGGATATGCCCTCGACTGCTCACCAACGAGGGCATGATAAGATACGTTCTTGAATGTTATAGGAGGTCATTCAATTTTGTATTTTAATTTGTAACTAGTGTTTTACGTTCGAGACCATAGAAATATAGACGTTCAGCGTCTAAATAAGACATTGAATCAATTGTCATATATCCATCTTTTATATCACTAATTAATCCTTGGTTTACGCCTGTTTTTAAATAAATATCGTAGCTGCCTTCTTCAGAAAAAATAACGCCTTCTATTACTTTTCTCAATTAGTATCACTCCAATTACTTATTCCTTACAATTCTTATCATACACGCTTTTTTATATTTTAAAAGAGGTATGTGATGATTTTCACAAATAGTTCAATAATTTGAAAATTTGTTTGTTCATTTTTTCACATGTAAGTTGAATTTAAATGATAAGTATGTTAGTGAATAGAAAAAATGCGTGCTATTTTGCTCCTTATCCTGTTCCTTCAGGAATGTCGCAAATATAGAATGAGATATCTAGGTCTTCTATTTAATTTGTTTTACTTCTTCTTTTGTTACTACAAACCAACTTTGACATATTTCTTTTAACATATTTTTTTTATAAATCATTAGAAAGGGTCTCTCTTTAACATTACCAATTTTCCAGTAAGCCTCATTTTTCTTATCTTTAACATATTCTTTACTATCTTTATTTTTAGAATTTTTTAATATACTATTCATTTTATCTAAGCAAATATTATAATAATTCTCTTTATTAATATTAAATCTTTTTTCAATATCTTGTCTTAAAACAGATTTTTTTATAGAGCATAATTCAAGTTTAGTGATGTTATCCGCAAAAATCTCTTTTCCATTGTTCTCTCCCCATATAAATAAGTAACTATCTGTTGAATCATATTTATCTCCAAATAGCCATCCCTCTTTTAATTCATTATTCTTATTGTAAAAAAATATTTCTAATGCGAAGGTTGGTAACCCTTTATTAAAATATGTTGCTGCCGCTTTCTCATCAATATTAACTTTTTTTCCATGATCATATTCAATAGTTAAATCTATTCCACGATGTTGTTTTTTAGAATCAACGGTTCTTTTAATATCTTTAATTTCACAATTACTCAAAATACTATTTAAATTTTTATAAAAATATTCATCTAAAAATTTGCCTATTTCTATTTCCTTTTTTAAATCATAGTCTATATTACTTTTATTCATTATATACACCAACTTTATATGTAGTTTACAATCTTATTATTAAATTACACTTAAATTAGTGATAATAAACAAAAAACAACACTAAAAATAGTGTTGTTTTAAAAAAGTTTTAATTGACTAAATTTATCTTTAGTCAGTTTTTCTATTTTTTCAATTTGATTGCCAATCCTTGTAACGATAGGAACTACTAGAGCATTTCCCATACAAAAGTATCTCATACGATCTGGCATTGTATCCGTCCAATTATCAGGAAAACCATTTAACCTTTCTGCTTCTATAGGAGTTAGAGTTCTATATTTCTCATTAATTTTTAAAAAATGCGAGCTTCTATTAACTGACGCTTCACTAGTTAACATGGTTCTAGCAGGTAAGTCCAAAGCATCGAATTCTGACATTCCACCTTCTGAAAAATAGTATTCATGACCATCTTTAGAAGTTCTTTTTATTTTTTTGGGACCTCTCAAGTATTTAAATTTCTCAATTTTTTCTTCCGATAAAGTATAATTATCATCTACTTCATTTAAGACTATTTCACCTAACGTTATTGATTTTTCATATTTAGGAATAGTGTCAATTGTTAAGATGTTACCATTTTTCATGATGCCACTATTATAAAACTGAAAACTAAATTCATCTGATATTTCTACAATATCCTTTGATATAGCAATAGAATTAATTCTATTTTTGTTTGGTTCACTTTGTATCGGAAAAGCTTCCGCAAACATTCCATATTTATATATCATTTCTTCAAGTGAATGTTTATCTATTAAATTAGCATAATCTAAATCTTGTTTGTAGCCAAAAATAAAAACTCTTCTTCTTCTTTGAGCATTTCCGTAGTCAGCTGCATTAATTACTCTCCATTCTACATTATAACCAAGTTCATTTAATGTTGATAACATGACACCAAAGTCTCTTCCTCTTTGACTTGACGGTGATTTTAATAAACGGTCTACATTTTCTAGTAAAATATACTTAGGGTAAGTGTTTTGAATAAATCTAATAATTTGCCAAAATAAAACACCCTTTTTACCTTGTATACCAAGCTCTCCACTTAAACTTCTCGCTACTGAATAATCTTGACAAGGAAAGCCTCCTACAATCATATCGGCTCTTGTTTTTGCCATTTCTTCATCACTTATTAAAGCGATATCTTCATTGATATGTACTCCAGTTGAAAAATTACTATTATAACAATCAAAGGCATGTTGTATTTTTTTAGAAGGTTCCCATTGATTTGCCCAAGTAACATTAAACATTTTTTCATTTGTATTTTCCAAACCTAATCTAAATCCACCCACTCCTGCAAAAAGCTCAGCTACTTTAATTTCATTCATGAGAGCACCTCCTTTAGTAGTATTAATTAAATTATAACATAAAAAGCGAACGATCGTTCGCTTTAAATGCAAAATAAACAATATTATTTTAACATAACTTTCTACAATAAATCTTCAACTTGTTTTTTTATATATGTGTTATTTATCCAAAAACACTGTTTTGTCATCCATTGACTTGAATATTTTATCTTATCTTCAGGTCTATTTATCCATTTAGCTGGAGAAGGTAGATAATCTGCACATTGTCCATTTTCTCTGTAATCTGATTTTGATTGGTGAGGTCGAACATGACAAATCATATCATCCGAATTGTTAATAAAGTTATTTTCTATTCTATAAAGAGATCCGTCTTTTTTATATCTAGCAGTAAGAGTAACACCCTTTTTTAATTTTTCTACAGTATCTTCCCACACTTTTTTAATAGGTCCTTCAATATCTTCTTCAGGTATAGTTACAAATTTAATTCCTTTAAACACATCATTTTCACTTTCGCTTTTTACTACAAAGAATAAAAACTTCGTTTCTAGTAAAAAATTATGCCAAGTCGCTTGAGGATTTCCATTAGTATCTTCCCATTTTTCTTTGACTAAATCACTAAATTTAAAAGTAGGGAATGACATACTCTCCTTATTTATATTATTTTCATTAAATTGAACTGTCTTTACGACAATAGAAGCTTTTTCAAATTCTTCTACTCTTGGGAATTTTTCATTTTTTTTAACTTTTCCTTTTAAGTTAAGAATTGCTGAAGCTATTCTGTAATTAAGGTTTTTACTTTTCCTTTCAATGTTAAAGTATTCACATAATGCATCAATTGTCCAATTATAATAAGGTTTGAATGTTTCATAAACAATATCTTCAATATTCTTATGTTTAATATCAAATTTATCCTTAATTATAGAATCAATTTTTTCTTCTCCTAAAATATACCTTCTTAATATAGAAGTCATATATCCAGATTTTAATGAAAAAGCTCTTTGTTTCGCAAGAATATCAGAATAAGGTTGCTTACGAACTGACTTAGAATTAGCTCCCTTTGTACACGGAGCTAAGTAATCAGTAAGACCTTCACTTAATTCATGTGCTCTACCTTGAGTTATATAATCATGTATAATATTCCAATCTTTTTTTATAATTTCATAATCTACTGGATTTTTTTTCATCTCGTATAAAACTGCTTCTTTTATTTTCCAATCATCTCTAGCAACATCTTTAACATATTCATAAAAAGCTAGTTCTATTGTTCCATTTTTATAAAGGAATGAACTATCTTCAAATGATTCTTTAGCTACCTTTTCATAATTTATGATATTTAAAACTAATCTTTCTTTTGCACTATAATTACCGTTTTTTAATTTTTTAAAAGGAGTTGCTTTTAACTCTACGCCAGCTTCTTCCATATCCGGACGACTTTCACTATCTTTTGTTTTTCCAAACCAAGCTTCAAAGGCATCACCTACCGAACTCTTATATCCTAACACTGGAGCATCACTATTTAATTCTCTAATTGTTTTTCCTACTGCTTCCTTTGCTCTATTGTGAACTTGTTCTTTAGTTTTATACTCAAACACCCAATCACCTATTTCTCTAATAATCAACTATATTAAAAAATTTTATAATAATATTTTTCACTTTTCTTTTAAGTAATCCAAAAAACGTTAATTCTCCCGAAAAGTGATATTATTAGTCGAATTATTGCTATTGCAACATCTATGATATTCAAATTTTATATTATATAATAAAAATGTCTTAGGAGAAGTCCTAAGACGCTGAGGAAAAGTTTCTCAGAAAAAAATTTTCTGGGATGTTGAGGATTTATGATTAGAGAAGTGTTTGTCGACAATTTATATCTTCTCTAATCAGGGCACGCCTTAGCGGAAAATAGGGTGTGTCCTGTTTTTAGGTTTAGTTTTGATGAGATTGAAGTGTCTAAGAAGATTGAAGAATAACCACTTGTTCTTCAATGTCTTAGGCACTTTAATTATTATAATCCTAAATGTTTAATAAATGTTACGAGTTCATCTTTCATTTTAGGATCTTTTAACGCATATTCTATTGTCGTTTTAACGAAGCCTAATTTTTCTCCAACATCATAACGATCACCATCAAAGTCATATGCATACACTGGAACAGCACTATTCATACGTTCAATCGCGTCGGTTAATTGAATCTCATTACCGGCGCCTTCTTTTTGTGTTTTTAAATAATCGAAAATTTCTGGCGTTAAAATATAACGTCCCATAATCGCTAAATTAGAAGGTGCTGTACCTTGTTTAGGTTTTTCAACAAATTGTCTCACCTCATAGCGACGACCCTGTTTCTCTAATGGATCAATTATGCCATAACGGTGAGTTACATTTTCAGGCACTTCTTGCACTCCAATAACAGAATGTCCTGTTTCTTCATATACATTCATTAATTGTTTAATCGCTGGCTCTTCAGACTCCACGATATCATCACCTAATAATACTGCAAATGGTTCGTTACCAATGAATTGACGTGCAGTATAAATGGCATGTCCTAATCCTTTTTGTTCTTTTTGGCGTACATAGAAGATATTCGCTAAATCTGTAGAATAATGTACTTTTTCTAGTAAGTCTGTTTTACCTTTTTCTTCAAGGACCATTTCTAATTCTTTTTGATTATCGAAGTGATCTTCAATCGCACGTTTATGTTTACCAGTCACAATAATAATATCTTCAATGCCCGCACGTGCCGCTTCTTCAACAATATATTGAATCGTTGGCTTATCTAAAATAGGAAGCATTTCCTTAGGCATGGCTTTTGTCGCTGGTAAAAAACGTGTCCCTAAACCAGCCGCAGGTATGATGGCTTTCTTTATCTGTTTCAAACTCGAATATCTCCTTTGCGCATTCTGTCTTTTATATTATAAGTAAGTTTATCATTCTTTTATTGTCATTCATAGCGATTGACTGTATTCTTCCATGATATAAAAAATAAGAAGCAAGATTGAAATTCAATGATTTCTCTCTTACTTCTTTAATAAGTTATACAAATAAACTAATGAATAAGATAAAGATGATGCCCGATACTGAAATGATGGTTTCAAGTAATGACCAAGTTAAGAATGTTTCTTTCACAGTCAATCCGAAATATTCTTTGAACATCCAGAATCCAGCATCGTTAACGTGTGATAAGATAACGCTCCCTGCGCCGATAGCAAGTACGACAAGTGCCACATTGGCATCTGAATGTTGTAATAATGGTAAGACGATACCTGTTGTTGAAATTGCTGCGACTGTTGCTGAACCTAGTGCGATACGTAATACTGCAGCGACAATCCATGCTAGTAAGATAGGTGACAGGGTTGAGCCTTCGAATAACTTAGCAATCGTATCCCCTACACCGCCATCAATGAGAACTTGTTTAAATGTACCGCCACCACCAATAATTAAAATCATCATCCCAATTGGGTAAATAGCATTCGTTACAGATTTCATAATGGCATCCATTTTTCTTCCTCTATGTAAGCCCATTGAAAAAATAGCAAAGATGACTGAAATTAACATCGCTGTACCTGCTGTACCGATAAAGTAAATGATTTGTTCAAACAAATTTTTAGCATTTTCATGTCCAGTCACTAACTGAACAACCGTTGATAATAACATTAAAATAACAGGTAATACAGCAGTGAGTATACTTAAACCAAAACTTGGCATTTCAGATGCTTTAAATTCTTTTTGTGAACCAAGTGCTGAAATATCCCCTTCACGTGTATAAGCAGATGGGATGAGTTTTTGTGCAAATTTATTAAAAACCGGACCTGCAATGAGTGTCACTGGAATGGCAATAATAATCCCATATAGTAACACATGTCCAATATTCGCCTTTAATTCTTTTGCTATAACTACTGGACCAGGATGTGGTGGTAAAAAACCATGTGTCACAGATAATGCTGTTACCATAGGTAATCCTAGCTTCAGTGGTGACACTTTCGCACGTTTAGCAATTGTAAAAACAAGTGGAATGAGTAATACTAACCCTACTTCAAAGAATAATGCAATACCAACGATGAAAGCTGCAATCAACATTGCCCATTGAACATGTTTTGGTCCAAATTTATCAATCAGTGTATCCGCAATACGATTGGCGCCTCCACCATCTGCCAGTAATTTACCAAGTATTGCGCCTAATCCAAAAATGAGTGCAATATGACCTAGGGTGCCGCCCATACCTGCTTCTATCGTTTCCATTACTTTATTTAAAGGCATACCTAATAAGATGGCCGTTACAATAGATGTAATAATTAATGAAATAAATGTGTTGAGTTTTAAGAAAATAATCAATGTTAATAGTAATACGATTCCAATGACAACACTTGCTAGTGTCCATATTGTTCCCATTTGTCTTCTCCCCTTTAATGTTTCATTTATTTAAATACGTCGATTAATTCATATGTTTACGTTGAAAATCTGCAATTTCTTCATAGCGATCTTCAAGCGTACGGCTTAAGTTTATGAATATCGTTACAAGTTGTTGATACATATTTACTGTATCTTGGTTCGGTTGATGTGCATAAGTCGTACCAACCATATTTTCGATAATTGAATAATCTTCAATGTCTCCCAATGCTTTTAAACCAAGGACACACACACCTAGACAAGAACTTTCATAACTTTCTGGTACGATGACATCCGTATCAAAAATATCTGCCATCATTTGACGCCATACTTCACTTTTCGCAAAGCCACCTGTTGCTTTAATCGTATTTGGCGTTTCATTCATTACTTCAACAAGTGCTAAATAGACGGTATAAAGGTTGTACAACACCCCTTCAAGTGCAGCGCGTATCATGTGTTCTTTTTGATGTGACAATGTTAAGCCGAAGAATGAACCCCGTGCATTCGCATTCCATAAGGGTGCACGCTCTCCCGCAAGATACGGATGGAAAATTAAGCCATCTGCACCTGGCTTAACACGACTCGCTATTTTAGTAAGTACATCGTAAGGATCCACTCCCAGGCGTTTTGCTGTTTCAACTTCACTGGCGAGTAATTCATCTCGTAACCATCGAAGAATGACACCCCCGTTATTGACCGGTCCACCAATCACATAATGCTCTTCATCTAAGACATAACAGAAAATGCGACCTTTATAATCTGTACGAGGTTTATCAATGACTGTACGAATCGCACCTGATGTCCCAATTGTGACTGCAACTTCACCTTTTTTATAACTATTAACGCCTAAATTTGATAACACCCCATCACTTGCACCAACCACAACCGGCGTATTTTCATCGATGCCCATCAATGTGGCATAACGTTTTTTCATCCCTTTTAAAATGTGTGTCGTTGGTACAAGTTGAGGCAATTGAGAGGCTGAAATACCGAGTAATTCAAGTGCTTCTTGATCCCAGTCTAACTGCTGTAAGTTAAACATACCTGTTGCTGAAGCCATAGAGTGATCCATCACGTATTCTCCATAAAGTTGATAGAAAATATACGTTTTAATATCCGCAAACATTGCAGTATTTTGATAAATATCTGGTTGTTCATGTTTCATCCAAAAGATTTTAGAGAGTGGTGACATAGGATGAATGGGTGTACCTGTGCGTTTATAAATGTCATGTCCCCCATGTTGTTCATTTATCAAGTCAGCATATTGATTCGCACGGTTATCCGCCCAAATTATACTTTCAGTTAAGCGCTCGTGTTGACTATCTAGTGCAATTAAGCTATGCATTTGCGCACTAAAAGAAATGAGTTTAATATCTTCTTTATGCACCCCAGATTCGCGAACCACATGTTTGACTGTCATTAATACGGCATCGAATAATTCGTCAGGATTTTCTTCTGAAACATCAACATTTGGCGTATGTAAAGGATAGCCAATATGATGCTTTGTAATAAATTGACCATGTTCATCATAAAGTACTGACTTCGTACTTGTTGTTCCAATATCTACTCCAATCATGTATTTCATATGTATTCCTTCTTCCTTCTATTTATTGTAACCAAAAGCTTTCAATATCTTTACCTACATCATCAAAGTTTAAATGAAACGCTTCTCTTAACGTATCCGTATCATAACGTTCTACCGCTTCTATAAATATCGAGTGATTACGGTGTATTCTATCAAAATCTTCTTTATTTGTTCTCATTCGCTCTCTCATTGAACATAATACAAGTACTTCTACAATGGGTTTCAAATGGTTCCAAAATGTTTGAAGATAATGATGGCGAGAGGCGTGAATCAATGCTTCATGAAATTGAAGATCGTGTTGCGTAAAGGATTCAGCATCTTCAAATTGAACAGCGACTTTCATCATTTCTAAATGTTTTTTCATTTCTTTAATCACTTTTTTTCTATCAATATGCTTTAATTTTGAAAATGCAAAGGATTCAAGCATTAATCTTAAGTCATATAATTCTTTCTTTTCTTGTTCACCAAATTCAAGAACCCTTGCACCCATGCGCTCGAGGTGAATGAGTTGATTCGTTTGCAGCAATTTAAATGCATCTCTAACTGGAGAGCGACTCACATCAAATTGTTTAGCCATTTGATTTTCAGTTAGTAATGTATCGGGTTCAAGTGTACTGTTAACAATCTGAAATCTAAGTTCCGCAGCGATGCTTTCCCCTGTAGTCATTCTGTTTTTCCATTGTTTCGGATAATGCTGTTCCATCTTTTCACCTCAATACGTTAACTTGTATACAAGTATAGTAAAACACCATTTCAAATTTTGCAAACGCTTACTTTTTTGTAATTTAAAACACCTAGCTCATTATAAGCCAGGTGTTTATTACGATTCGTTTTGATATACTTCGATACAATAATGTGTTTGATGGCAGTTGGGACATGTTAATTGTCTTGTTTTAGGTATATGTTTCGCTTTCACGAAGTCACCTAATGTAGGTTTAAATGTATGCTGGCAATTCGGACATAGATATAACACTTTTTTTAAATATATTGCTGTCAGCGCAATGGCATATGTGATTAAGATGGGGAATATAACGATCAATGGCTTAATTGAACGTCCTAATAGACTTAATAGTAAACCACTATAGTGTATGATCCCTAAGATTCCAGCACTTATCCAAATCTTTTTTCTAAAGTATGCTATTTTATATTCTTGTTTCATAGCGTCATCTATGTCAGTAAGATGGTTAATAGGCGCACTTGATTGCTCAGAAATGTATGTTTCGACTTTTTCAATTTGTTTTAATGTATGACAGTACACCTCTACTTTTGAGTGTAACGTATCTTTTCTCAATGAAAGTAATGTTTTAAACGTGTTCATATTTTTATCTTCATCAAGTAATGTCTTTATTTCATCTAACGTACATCCTAATTGTTTTAATACTAAAATCAGTTCAAGTTGCTTTACATGTTCGTCAGTATAATATCTGCGATTAGAGTCTGTTTGTCGATGAGCTATAAGTAATCCTCTTCGATCGTAATATTGTAGTGTTCGTATTGTGACATTATTCCGTTTTGCCAATTCTCCAATCGTATAGTGTGACATATCATTCACCTCCTACTGTTAACATAGCTAATGACGCTACGTCATAAGCAAGTATGATTTTAACATTTGCTTATGCAGTCTGCCGGTCGTCTTATTCTTCTTGAATCCACTGTTTAATGTGGTCAATAATACCTATGGTTCCATTAGGCAAATTATCCAAGACAGCAGGAAAGTCGATATGTCCGATACCAGAATACACGACTTCATTTGCTTCACCGCCATATTTTTTATACATTTTCATTGTTTCTTGTGAATCCGTGTAAGGAATGATTTCGTCATCTTCTCCTGAAATAAATAAAAGTTTAGGAAATTGCTCTATTTCCTCTAT
This sequence comes from Staphylococcus sp. SUC_1.2, assembly GCF_026222585.1. NCBI lineage: Bacteria > Bacillati > Bacillota > Bacilli > Caryophanales > Staphylococcaceae > Staphylococcus > Staphylococcus sp. SUC_1.2. Next base: position 109,559 of record NZ_JANJPM010000002.1, read on the forward strand.
ATCCGGAAGGTAATCTGCATTTGTAGAATAAATGATATCTGTAATAATCGTTTTAATGGGTGCAATATATGAAAATAAATTACGAATACTATTATTTTTGTTATGAAAAGATTTTTTTAAAATATATTGCGGTAAATTTTTAAAAGCAATCATCTCATCTTTAAAATGATCTCTTTTACTATTTGAAGTAAATAAACGTGACAACATGCTTTGATTTGGTGTAATACGTGCAGCACTATTTAAATAAACCAAATGTGAAATAGGTAACGTATTAAATTTTAATAAGCGTGTGCCAATCATACCTCCCATAGAATAACCTATGATAATTAAATTTTTAATACCGTATGTTTCGATAACTTGTGAAAGTACGTCATTAATACGCTCAGAATAATCATCTAACGTATGTTGTTCTCTTACAATGTTAGAGCTTTCGCCTCTACTTGGACAGTTAACAAAAATCAGGTTGTTGTCTCTAAAATAAGGTTCAAACAACAACATAATGCGATATGTCATCATTGCTCCATGTATAAATACGATGGTTTTATCTGCATCCTTATTTCCGGCAAATGCGACTTCAATGTGTTCACCCTTAAATTGTTTTAGTTCATATCGTTGTGACTTAAAATTCTGCTCAATCATTTTAAAACTCCAAAAAAATATATATTACTATTCATTTATTTTATCATAAAAATATATCATTTTATCTTACATAAAAAAGCGAAACAATAGCTATACGTTTCTATCGTTTCGCTATATGACTAAATTATTTATCTTTATCTTGAATCTCTGAGTGAATGGTTTGCATTTTTGCTTCGACATCTGAGATTTCTACTGCACATTCTTTAAGTTTGTCTTTATAGTCCTCTGTATTGGTATTATTTTTATAACGAATTTTATGTTCTAAACTTGCCCACATATCCATACCAATAGTTCGAATTTGAATTTCTACTGGTGTAACCTCTACTCTATCAGCTAGAAAGACTGGAATCGACACGACTATATGAAGACTGCGATAACCATTTTCTTTTGGGTGTTGTATATAATCTTTACGCTTAAGTAATTTAACGTCCTCTTGTTTTAATAATAATTTCTCAATCACATAAATATCTTCAAGATAATTACATACCACACGAATACCAGCGATATCTAAAATATTGGTTTTCGCTGTTTCCGCATCTATAGTTAAACCTTTACGTTGCAATTTTTTAACTAAACTCGTCATTTCTTTGACGCGACGTTCCATATGATGAATTGGATTATGTTTGTAAATATGATTAAAATTGTCATCTAAAATATCTAACTTCGTACTAATCTCTTTTAATGCAGAAGAATATAGATGATCGAGTTCTACGAAACCCACTAGCTTATCGAAGGCTTCATCTCCATTCTTAAACTTATCAATATTTTCTTTGAATTCACTGCGTAGCTCTTCAATGTACAATGATGATTTTCTCTCTACGTACATATTTGTTGCCTCCTTATTCATCTTTTTGATGTTCAATCACGTGTGTACCACGATTATCAGCAATTTCTTTGGCACGTTGTTTTGCTTCTTTTTTAGTACTAAACGTATCAGACGCTTGTTTTGCATCTTCTGTTTTAACTTTCCATTCATGATCCTCATAATATACATGAACATCTTCATCATTCAGTTCAGGTCGTGCTGATGGATCTTTTTGATGTTGAGTAATATGTTTATGTTTTAATTCTTCTAATTCTTCTTTACTGGCATCTTTGTACCACTCTTCTGCTTGTTTTGTTGCAATAGGAATAGCGTCTCCCTCTTTGTAGCCGTCTTTTAACATCGCATTTGCAATATCAATTGCTTTTTTACGCTCTAATTCATCTAAATGTTTCCAAGTTTGTGGATAATCATCCATTGTCCAAGGCATGATGTCACGCTCCTCTATAGTGTTTAGTAAGCTTTACCACCCTACGCTATAATGAAACGTCATACATTGATATTAAGCGTCCACCGTTTTCTGATGATTTGTATGATCAACGTCTTTACGTGTTGCTACACAATTATCTTGTAACTTCATTAAGGCAGATTTTAAATAATTATACTGTGGTAAATCCGTCAATTCTTTTTCATTAAGACTACCGCGTAATTCAAAATGTTTTGCTACATTTTCAAATGTGACAAGATATTCTCCCATTTGTTCATCTGAAATACGTTGACGCTGTTTGTCTTGCATTGCACGCATTAACATAAAGCTAATTTCTTCTAAGGCAAACATACTTGGATAATAATAACGAATGGCCTCTTTATTCGAGAATAATTCGCCATTGGCTGAATTGTACACTTGTGTCATGTTATTCATTTTGACAGATAATGATAAACTTTCTGTTCTATCACGTGCTGTATCTTGGTATTTATTTTCTGAAAATAAATATTGGAAAATAACCGCTTCTTTACGTACCACTTCTACAATCACAGTAGGTAACATGGTTGACGCATTTTTTCGATTAATGATTAAAACACCAATGACCGCAATCACAATCCCAATCAATACGTCAACAATTCGTGTATAGGCAATATCAATGGATAAATTACCAGAGGCTAGACCATTTAACAGGATGACTTGTGTTGTAATAAAAATAACCGCAAACGCATAATTTGCTGCGACAAATCCTTCTGTCATCATAGCAGACAGTCCCATTAAAATGACTGCGACGATTAAATGAGGTTGGAAAAAGAGTATGGCTGATAAAAGTAAAGTTCCTACAATTGTTCCAAGACCACGTGCTAATGAACGGTCTAACATCCGAATCGTCGTTAATCCTAATAATACTGTATGAGCAGATAATGGGATCCAATATGAGCGTTGGATATTGAAAAATAACGATACAAAAATAGCCGCGCCCATAATAACAGCATACGTTAATGCATTACGGAAAATAATGGAATCGAGTGTTAAGTTTTGAACGATACGTTTACTATATAATGGTTTACGAATACTCGCTTCAGATTCTATTTGTTCCGGTTGTAATTGCGCAATTTCGTCTATTTTAAGTATGTGTTGCATCAAACTTTCAAATGGTTCATCCACATCGACTTTTTTCGTCCATTTTTCTCGTTTTGAAGATAATTTATAGGCATTTCTAGTAATCATATCCATCATCTCAATCAGTTCTTGAGGGATGGGACGAATATTTTTTTCATTTAGTTCAAGTAACTCGGCATAAATTCCTTGGGCTGACGTATGAAGAAGCAATAACTTTTCAAAGCGAGAACTTAACTTTTCACTCATCGCAGTAGTCGAAGTAATCAATAGCTTCTCTGAATTTTTAAACTTTGTTACTGTGTCTTGTGAAATGTCTTTAAATTTTTCAGCATCATTAAAGTGATGCATCAAATTATTAATCGTCTGAAAGTCAGAGGTAATCGCTCGATCTTCCGCTTTTTGTTTTTGGAATACAATATTTAAAATGACGACTAATGTCGCTAACATTCCTCCAATAAAAATCGCTAAGCCACGAATCGGTGCTTGTTCTGGAGCGTCAGGTAAGTTACTCGATAAGCAAAATGTAACTAAAAAGAATGTGGATGAAGGACCCGCAATTTTTAACACATTAAATACATAGAATGGAATGACAGTAACGATTAATAATAATACACCGTACAGCACTGGCTGATTGACAGTTAATGTTCCAAGCATCATACAAATGGTAAAGGATAACGTACAAATAATGACCGTTCTTAACATTGATTGTGCCGAACCTTTAAATACATAAGTATGTGCCAAAGTTCCGGTTGCTACAAGTAGACCAAAACTAAAATGTCCTAGTAAATACCCTATCAATGTTGGGATAATCATTAATAATCCTTGGCGTATACCTTTCCATAGATTAATTTTAGGCTTATCAAACCTTATTAATGAAGCAATCACATGTCCCACTACTATCTTTCCTTTCATTTTTCAAACATATTAACAGCGACATTAAATAAAAAGTTATTTATTAGATATAATTTTTTTCGATAAACTTTTTTCTATGTTCTTTCATATATTTTTCTTTTTTTTCATTCAATTTAATTCCAATATTTTCATTTATATTTAATTTTTTATAATCTTCTTTCCTTATATTTTCTGAAATCATAATCTTACCATTTATATCAAATGAAATGTAATGTCTATCAAATAATTTATCATGAGTTTCACAAAGTAGTAGAGTATTATTCAAATCTCCTCTGATTTGATTTCCCAATTCATAAAAATCTTTGTATTCTTTAACTTTACTCCAAGGAATTATATGTGAGGCTATTAGTAAGAAAGGGTAATCTATTCCACAAATTTCACATTTTCTTCTTTGATATAATAGGTTTTTCCGAATATTGTCTTGACCAATTCTAACTTTACTATCTCTAATTATTTCTGAAGTTTTCACATAATTATTCAAAAATAAATTTAAATATTTAGTATGTAAAGAAGATGTTTCAATTTTCAATTTAAATTGAGTTGTGTCTTCTGCAAAGTTCTTAAAATTATTCGGTGCATTATAAAAATTTTGAGAATCTCTTAATAAATCTTCTATAAAATTTCTTGTACTTATTTCTGAATTATCTATAGTAAACAAAAATTGATAATTACTGATGTTATTATTTCTCTTAATTTGGCACACTTCTTCATATTTTAAATTTTTTACATATGGAAAGGCTAATCCTTTATAAATATAATTACGTCCTTGATTTCCAATTTTTTCAAAATAAAAAACTGGAAATGGGTTTATATCTTCTTCTAATTTCCCATATACTAAATCAAATAAATATTTAAGATTTTTATTTCCTCTTTTTTTAGTATCAATAGCATCCTTATTAGAATCTTTTTGATCTCCATAATAAGTAAGTATTGAAGTATCATCATTATAATTATTTGGATATATATCCGAATTACTACTATTAGAAATAATCACAATATAAGCAATATTTCCGTCTTTAGAAATTTTAGTTCGAATTCCCCCAGCATTTCCAACATTAAATAATTTTTTAAAAGGGTCATCTCCAACATTACCTTTAATTCCACCTTTATATACACCATTTGGTACTAAAGGCGCATTCTCTAATTCTGAAAACTCAAAAATTCCATTTTCTATTAATAAATAGCTCCCCTAAATTATAGAAAATTAAATTTTCTAGTTGCTCTAATTCTAAGGAAGCTATTAATTTTCTCAAATCCATTTAAATTTTTAATTATTAGTTATTATTTTGTTTCTGCTACATTAATGACAGGTTCTTCAGCGACATATTTTCCAATATTTTCACTAAATGCTTTGAAATGATCTGAATGGTTATGTGCTTGAACCGCTTCTTGATCTTTATAATTTTCAACAACAACGAATGTGTTGCGTTCTGCTACATCTTCATAATGTGAATAAAATGTATTTCCTGGTTCTTGACGTGAACTTTGAACTAATTTATTCATTAAATCTAAATAGTCATTACGCACATCTTCTTTGATTTTAAGCTTTGCATTAATAATAATCATATAATCACCTTCCAAATATAATTATAACGTTTTACCCGTCTGTTATAAAAAGAAAACGATAGTAAGAAGAGGGGTAGCATGTATTTTCAATTCAATGTTATGTAAAACGTGGTTTCTTGATTAAAAAGTATATTACTATAAATCTAATTTATTTTTGTATTTGAACTCTATTAAAAAAGGTTGTAGAATAAAAATAAAGCAAAAATGCTGATGTTTATTTTAAACACAACTGAATAAACGATCCACTGGAAGTGCCTTTGTTTAAGGCTGAGAGTAAAGAACGAACTTTATAATTCCTGGAACCTGATCCAGTTTGTACTGGCGTAGGAAAGTGGCGACTAGAATATCGTAAAGTTAAGCAAAACGCTATTTCCCTACTGCAGGGAAATAGCGTTTTTTGTTTACTAAGGAGTGGTGTTCATTTTTATAGCGATAACGAAATATAAAGATTTAACCAATGATGATTTACAACATTTTCTTGATATCTCGGATGGAATAGATGGGTTATTGTTTCGTACTCCCATGTCTTCAAGTGACTTGTCTTCATTTTTAAAATCACTTATAGAAAAAGGATTTCCTAAATCAAAAATCATTATTCATAGTGATGTACATTTACTTGAACAACTTCACCTCTCTCATATTCATTTTCGAGAAATGGATGAAGATGCATTTAGCTATAAATCCATACATCCAGAGATTGAAGTGAGTATGTCTACACATTCAATTGAATCTGTTAAAGCAGCTTATGAACACGATCTTGATTATGTTTTTTTTGGACACATTTTTAAGACACCTTCAAAACCTAATCAATTGCCTCGATCAAAAGCAGAGATTCAACGTGTGTTAGAGATTCCTATTCCAATTTATGCCATTGGAGGTATCACTGAAAAAACGATTCCTCAATTACCTCGTGGTTTTAAAGGAATTTGTGCGATTTCTTTTTTTATGAACGCATCTTTACAACAAATTGAACTGTTGCGAAAGGAGTGGTTGAAAGATGCATGATGTTTTAATCATAGGTTCGGGCGTGATTGGCATGTCTATTGCGCGACAATTAAGCCAATCTCACCTTGACATTGCACTTATCGATCGTGACGTGCCAGGTAAACACGCATCATATAAAGCAGGTGGTATGTTAGGTGCTCAAAATGAATTTACTAAAGATACTGATTTATTTAGACTTGCTCTTGAATCACGAAGTCTCTTTCCACAATTATGTCAAGATTTAGAAGATGAGACAGGTATTGATATTCAGTTTCAAAATTCAGGATTAATTAAAGTGGCTAATCGTCCTGAAGATGTTGAAAGTTTAGAAAAACAGTATCAATTTTTAAGCGGTTTAGATTCTAGCGTCATTGTTCTTTCAGATGAGGAACTTACTGATTTAACGAATGGTACAGTAACATCAAGTGAAATGGCTATTTACATTCCACAAGATGGACAAATTAATGCCAATCACTACACTAAAGCTTTATTTACATCTTTAAAGCAACGTCAAATTAAGCGATATTTTAATACAGAGGTACAATCTGTTCATCGCCAAAATGGGTACTACGATGTTGAAACGTCACAAGGCACATTACAAGCTAAGAAAGTCATTGTGGCAGCGGGCGCATGGACATCTAAATTATTAAATCAATACTCATTACCTAGAGATGTAGTCGGTGTAAAAGGTGAAGTCTTACTGATTGAAAATGATCATTTGGATTTAAAAGAAACCGTATTTATGACCAATGGCTGTTACATCGTACCAAAATATCCAAATCGTTTCTTAATTGGTGCCACAAGCGAGTTTGATAACTATTCAGTTGGTAATACAGACGATGGTATCTCTTGGTTACACCACTTTGCAAATGAACGTATACCAGAACTCGCACACGGCAAAGTCATTAAACAATGGTCTGGTGTCCGTCCATATACTGAAGGAGAAATACCGATAATGGACCGTATTGATGAAGATTTATATGTGATTTCTGGTCATTATCGTAACGGTATTTTACTTTCGCCTATTATTGGTCGTGATATCGCCAATTGGATACTCACCGGTGTTAAACCGCGTCGATATGAATCATTTAGTGCTTCAAGGAGGTTAAATCATGAAGTGTATCATTAATGGGGACACATTCAATTTTGATTCAGAACAATCTATTACATCTGTACTTGAATCTCTTGAATTAGATCCTAAACGTGTCATTGTCGAACATAATAAAACTTTAATTAAACAAGAAGACTACGATCAACATACAGTACGTGAAGATGATCGATTAGAATTATTAGAATTTGTTGGAGGCGGATAAAATGTTTAACATTGGACCATTAGAAATTAAATCTCGTTTATTATTAGGTACAGGAAAATTTGAAGATGAAGCTACGCAAACAAAAGCGATTGAAGCAGCAGAAGCGAATGTGCTGACTTTTGCTGTAAGACGTATGAATTTATATGATAAAAACTTACCTAATCCATTAGCAAATATTAATCTTAAAGACTTTATTACTTTTCCAAATACAGCCGGCGCTAAAACTGCTGAAGAAGCGATTCGTATCGCTGAAATTGCAAAACATGCTGGCGTATGTGACATGATTAAAGTCGAAGTGATTGGTGACGATGAAACATTGTTACCTGATCCATTTGAAACATATGAAGCATGTAAAGTGTTATTAGAAAAAGGTTATATCGTATGTCCTTACATTTCTAATGATGTCGTATTAGCGAAACGTTTAGAAGAATTAGGTGTTCATGCTGTCATGCCACTTGCTTCTCCAATTGGTACTGGACGTGGTATTAATAACCAACTTAATTTAAGTTACATTATTAAAAATTCAAATGTTCCCGTTATTGTGGATGCTGGTATTGGTTCACCAAAAGATGCGTGTCATGCGATGGAATTAGGCGCTGATGCTATTCTTTTAAACACTGCAGTTTCAGGTGCAAAAGACCCTGTTAAAATGGCTGAAGCAATGAAACTTGGTATTCATGCAGGTCGTCTCTCATATGAATCAGGACGTATTCCAGTAAAATATACAGCCCAAGCATCAAGCCCTACTGAAGGTTTAGGATTCTTATAATGCAACGCTATAACCGTCAATTGCGTTACCATGCATTTGGAGAGGATGGCCAAACTGCCCTCTCCAATGCAACCATTTTAATACTTGGTGCAGGCGCGTTAGGAAGTCACGTTGCGGAGCTTTTAGCACGTATGGGTGCACATCATTTAGCCATTGTCGATATGGATATCGTTGAATTATCTAATTTACATCGCCAAGCACTCTATACTGAAGATGATGCTCATCATATGGTCCCTAAAGTTCACGCAGTTAAACAAAAGATTGAACACATTAATTCAAATGTAAATGTTCAAACTTATTATCAAGAAATTGACTCTACAACTATTGAGGATATTTTAAAAGCCGTCAATCCTGATATTGTCATTGATGGTATGGATCATTTCAAAATTCGTTATCTTATTAATGAAGCCTGTCACAAACATCATATTCCGTGGGTGTATGGTGCTGCTGTAGGCAGTAAAGGTACCGTTTACGGCATTGATTTCAAAGGACCTTGTTTGAAATGTTTATTAAAACAAATTCCAACCAGTGCAGAGAGTTGTGCTATTAACGGCGTATTACCACCTGTGATTACACAAGTAGCAAGCTATGAGGTCACAGAAGCGATTCGTTATTTATCTGGTCATGGATTTTCTCATAAGTTAATTACTCTTGATGCATTTAACATTGATTATAAAGCAATGAATATCGATGTTTTAAAAGATGCTGAATGTGACGTATGTGGTAAAGCTCATTACGAATTATTAGAAACGAAACAACAACAGAAGATTGAAAGCTTATGTGGAAAAACCTATTTATTTAGATATCAACCTACTGCTTTTGACTATGCTGAACATTTCCCAGGTGATATTGTAAAATCAACCTCATTTGCAAAACTAATTAAAGACGGTAATTATGAAATCACCTTATTCAAAGATGGTAGAATGAATGTTTATGGCGTTGAAGATGATAATGAAGCAGAACAATTGTATCATCAATATTTAAAGGCCTTAAAATAAGTTGTACAATCCATATAATGTTATAACAAGCAATTCATAGTAAATTCCTATATAATGAATTTACTATGAATTTTTTATTCGAGTAATGTTTAATAACGGAGAATTTTTAATTTTATAATGGAACAAATTATTACCAATTTTATAGGCCAATGGGGCTATGCAGCCATTTTTATTCTTATTTTATTAGAAAATGTCTTACCTGTTGTTCCTTCTGAAATTATATTAACATTTGCAGGTTTAATGTCAGTTAAATCAGGTCTTTCAATTTTAGTTTTATTTATTATTTCAACAATCGCTTCATTTATTGGTTTACTTATTTTGTATTATTTATGTCGTTTAATTAAAGAAGAAAGTATTTATCGATTTGTTGATAAATATGGTAAATGGTTCAAACTTAAAGGAAATGATGTGAAACGTGCTAACGACTGGTTTAAACGTTATGGTGCGTGGGCAGTGCTATTATGTCGTTTCATTCCTGTTTTACGTGTATTAATCACTATTCCAGCAGGTATCAATAAAATGAACGTTGCAACATTTACGATGTTATCATTACTAGGTACAACGATTTGGAACTTTGCCTTAATTTTACTTGGTCGTCTTCTTAGCGATAGTTTCGACGTATTAATGTCTGGTATTCATACATATTCTTACTTTATGTATGTGATTCTTATCATTATTATTCTATATGTACTCTATCGTCTATTCTTCAAAAAAAATAACGCTAAATAAGTACATTACTTTTACTTTCAAATCAAATTTACAACAATTTAAGCATCACTGTTGAAAAAGTGATGCTTTTTAACGATAATTTATGTAAGCGGTTTTATGACTCTGCTTATTATCCAATAAATTTCCCATACAGGAGTGAAATCAAATGTCTCAATCTACGGAAAGTGAATTAAAGAAAAAGTATTTGGATTTACTATCTCAGCAATTTGATAGTCCTGAAAAACTTGCAACAGAAATTATTAATCTAGAATCCGTTTTAGAATTACCAAAAGGTACTGAACACTTCGTCAGCGATCTTCATGGTGAATATAAATCGTTCCAACACGTATTAAGAAATGGCTCTGGTAATGTCCGTGCTAAAATTAACGATATCTTTGCAGGTAACATATCCCAAAAAGAAATAGATGATTTAGCTGCGCTAGTGTATTATCCAGAAGAAAAATTAAAGCTCATTAAGAATGACTTTAATTCAAAACGTGAGTTAAATGAATGGTATATCTTAACAATCGAACGTTTGATTGATTTAATCACGTATTGTTCTTCAAAATATACGCGTTCAAAACTACGTAAAGCCTTACCTTCAGAGTATACATATATCGTTGAAGAGTTGCTTTATAAAAATAACGAATTTAATAATAAAAAATCGTATTATGAAACACTCTTAAATCAAGTTATCGAGCTTGAGCAATCAGATGATTTAATTATTGGATTATCTTATACCATCCAACGTCTTGTCGTCGATCACCTTCATGTTGTGGGTGATATCTACGACCGTGGTCCAGAACCTGACAAAATTATGGATACATTAATTGACTACCATTCTGTTGATATTCAATGGGGTAATCATGATGTACTTTGGATTGGAGCTTATGCAGGTTCTAAAGTGTGTTTAGCCAATTTACTACGTATATGTGCACGCTATGATAACTTAGATATTATTGAAGATGCATATGGTATTAATTTAAGACCTCTCCTCACTTTAGCTGAAAAATATTACGATGGCGATAACCCAGCGTTCAAACCGAAAAAACGTCCTGATAAAAAAGTGGGCTTATCTAAACTCGAAGAAGCACAAATCACTAAGATTCACCAAGCCATTGCAATGATTCAATTTAAACTTGAAATGCCAATTATTAAACGTCGCCCAAGTTTTGAAATGGAAGATCGTTTAGTTTTAGAAAAAATAAATTATGATACAAACGAAATTACAATTTATGGTAAAACGTATCCTTTAAAAGATACTTGCTTTAGTACAGTGGACCCTAAAGACCCTGCAACATTATTACCAGAAGAAGAAGATGTTGTTAATAAATTATTACTGTCTTTCCAACAATCTGAAAAATTAAAACGTCATATGGCCTTTCTAATGCAAAAAGGTAAATTATACCTCCCTTATAATGGTAATCTTCTTATTCATGGGTGCATTCCTGTAGATGATCATGGTGAAATGGAAGCTTTTGAAATTGAAGGTGTAAAACATAAAGGCCGTGATTTATTAGATGTCTTTGAACGTCACGTACGCTTAGCATTTAGCGACAAAGAGAAAACAGATGATTTATCTACGGATCTTGTATGGTATTTATGGACAGGTAAATATAGTTCTTTATTTGGTAAACGTGCTATGACTACATTTGAGCGCTACTTCATTGAAGATAAAGCGTCTCATAAAGAACCGAAAAACCCGTATTATTACTTACGTGAAGATGTAGATATGATTCGCAAAATGCTAAAAGATTTCGGACTTAATCCTGATGAAGGTCGTATTATCAATGGACATACACCAGTAAAAGAAATCGATGGCGAAGATCCTATTAAAGCCAATGGTAAGATGTTAGTCATTGATGGTGGATTCTCAAAAGCGTATCAATCTACTACAGGTATCGCAGGTTACACGTTACTTTACAATTCATTTGGTATGCAGCTTGTAGCACACCAATTCTTTGATTCTAAAGAGAATGTCTTATCTGATGGTGCTGATGAACTATCAGTACGACGTGTCGTTGATGAAGAATTACAACGTAAAAAAATTAGAGATACGAATGTCGGTAAAGACATTATGGAACAAATTCGCATGTTAAAATTATTAATGCACGACAGATATTTAAAATAAACCTATAATCATAATGCCCAGCAACAGTTCAAATGAACTGTCGCTGGGCATTTTTATTATTTATATACGTTTCTTAAAATACCATAAGTTCCATTGTCGTACTCATCCATTGATTTTGTACTCCTATGGAATGTCGCTTCTTTATCGTCATTAATGTGATAAATAATCATATCTTTATCTGTAATATCATGATATGAAGAGGCTGGAACTTCGACAATATTTTGATTCGTAATCACATTGTCAAACCATCTTGGACTATGCTTTTCATCGAATAAAATATGATTACGAAGCGGTCCATTTAAATTATTACGTGCTTGATCATCTGTAAAGGATACTGGCATCATATTTACATTATTTAATCCAAATTCTGGAACTAACTCATTAAATGCAAGACTATTAAAAATAAATGATTTGGTCATTAATAAGCATTTGTTATAGCGAATTAAGTCTGCATACATACGATCACTACTTGATAATAAATTTCCTTTAAAAATTTCAAAACCGAGTTCTTCAGCTTTATCAGAAGTGTTACTAAACAAGTTAAACACCATCACTGGAATACCATGCGATTGTAACTGTCTACCTAAGTGATAAGAAAATTCGCTCTCACCTACTAAAATGACACCTGGAGGTTCAGTACTTGCTAAACCAAGCATTTTACTTATTGGTGTAAAGCTAAAACCATATATGACTACGGTAATAAATACTAAACCAAATGTTACCGGTGTAATATAAGATGCCATTTTCATATTATCATTTAAGAATAATCCACCGAAAAATTGTGCTACAGTTAATACGACAATCCCTCTTGGTGCCATCATGGCTACAAGCGCACGCTCTTTTTTAGTGATTTCAGTACCAATGGTAGATAATAAAACAGCAATTGGACGTACTAACACAATCATGACAAGTGAGAAAATCACAAGCTTCCATGATAATACATTCATCAATACAGATGGTGTTAATGATGATGTAATTAAAATAAACACCGTTGAAACTAGAATAGAAGACATATTTTCAATAAAATGATCTGACTCTTTATAAATTAAATCATGTCGTTTATAACGTGCCATCATTAATCCAAAAATGGTTACTGCTAATAAACCAGATTCATCGAGAATTTGGTCACAGATGCTAAACACGAGCAATATAAACACCAATTGAATGGAAGGCATTAAATTTTGTGGTATGACATCGCGTTGGATGAGCCAATTGAAGAAGAATGAAGCACCAAAGCCAATTAATGCTACAACCAACATTTTAAAAATAAATATAAAGAGTAATTGGAAACCAAAACCTTGTCCAATGATTTGATACACATAAAATGCAGCTAATGCTAGTATTGGACCAAGTGGATCAAGTATAATACTTTCCCAACGTAAGACAGTATCTACACTGTTTCTAACTTTGGCTTGTTTTAACAGTGGCTGAATCACTGTTGGTCCAGTAATAAGAAGTAATCCTCCCATAACAATAGCGATAGAAATAGGAAAACCTAAAATTTTATGTAAGGCAATGGCGCCAAGCACCCATGCAATTGTGGCGCCTAGCGTAATAATACGTATAACCGCCTTAGAAATGCCTTTTAATTCTCTAAAATCTAAATTACTACTTCCTTCAAATAATATGATTGCTACCGCAAGAGATACAATTGGACTAAATACCTCTGAACCTAGCGTATGCTCAGGATTTGCTAGTCCTAATATGGGTCCCACTAATAAACCAACAATCGACATTACTACAATCGAAGGCCATTTAATTCGATTTGCTAACCATTGACTGAAGATACCTAATGCAAGAAATAATACAATAACTAGCATTACAGGTAAATCAAATAACATATCTACACCTTCCTTATTTAAATTGAATATATTGCAATATCCTATCAAACTTTACTGAATACTGTATAGTATATTTATTACATTTTTTAATAACATTTATATGAGAACTATAAACTATTATATACCCCATATAACTTAAAATTTATACAAATTCTTTCGAATGTATTTTTGAGAAATACAATGTTCATTACAAGTAAACTTTAATATTTATTTTTAACAAAATGTCCTTTAAAATAGATTAATATATTCTCATGTGTTTGATTTAGAAAGGATTTTTAAAAATGAAAGTTTTAAAAGAATCGATGATCGTAGCATTTGCCTTTGTAGGTGTTGTCGTTGGTGCTGGTTTTGCTACGGGTCAAGAAATATTCCAATTTTTCACAAGTAACGGTCAATTCAGTGTATTAGGGATTATTATTACAGGATTAATCATCACACTTGGCGGTATGTTCGTCTTAAATACTGGTTACAACATAAAATCACATAATCATTCAGAATCCATTCATTACTACTTGCATCCTATGATTGCTCGATTATTTGATATTGTTCTAACATTATTCTTGTTTTCACTCGCTATTATTATGAGCGCGGGCGGTGCATCTACAATTCAAGAAAGTTTTCATTTACCTTATTGGCTTAGTTCACTTATTCTCGTAAGTCTTATTTTGGTTACATTATTTTTAAAATTTGATCGTTTAATTGCAGTACTAGGTATCGTTACACCTTTCTTAGTTATCGTCGTCACAATTATTGCGATATATTATCTTGCAACTGGCCATCTTGACTTTGAAAGTGCAAATCAATATGCACAGCATAAATCATCTATTTCACTTGGATGGTGGTTTGATGGTATCAATTATGCCAGTTTACAAATTGCTGCTGCCTTCAGTTTTCTAAGTGTAATGGGGGGACGTTTACATGACCAACGTGCTTCTATTTGGGGTGGATTAATTGGTGGCGTCATTATTACATTTTTACTTTTAATGATTAATTTAGGCTTAATTACAAAATTTAATGATATTAAATCCGTAGCGCTTCCAACCTTATTATTGGCACGACATATCTCACCTATTTTGGGAACTATCATGTCTATTATTATGATTCTAGTTATTTATAATACTATTGTAGGCTTAATGTACGCATTCGCCTCTCGTTTCACAACACCGTTTTCAAAACAATATTTTGTACTTATTATCGTCATGACAATCGTGACGTTCATTTGTACATTTATCGGCTTTATTTCACTCATTGGCAAAGTATTTCCAATTATGGGGTTATTTGGCTTTATTCTACTCATTCCTATTTTATATAAAGGGGTTAGACATTTTAAATATTCAAAAAAAGAAGGTTCAAAGGGAGCACATTAATCTCCTTTTGAATCTTTTATTTTTATAGATTAAATTTAATACTTTACGGGAATAATAGGTATGGAGGTGTCGTTAATGACCAATCAACTATTTATTAATAATGAATTTGTAGAAAGTAAGTCAAACGAAACAATGGACGTGATTAATCCTGCTACGGGAGAAACAATCGATACGATTACATTCGCTACTGAAGAAGAGGTAAACGACGCAATTGAAAAATCTAAACACGCTCAACTTGAATGGGAAAAAGTACCAGCTCCTACACGTGCTGAGCATGTAAAATTATTAATTCCTTTACTTGAACAACATAAAGATGACATTGCTCATTTATACGTTAAAGAACAAGGTAAAACAATAGTACAAGCTAAAGGTGAAATTGATAAATCAATAGAATTCATTGATTATATGGCAAGTTTAAGTATGAGTAACAAAGGTGAAGTATTACAAAATAGTATAGTAAATGAAACTATTCAACTGACAAAAAAACCAATCGGTGTGACGGCTGGTATTGTACCTTGGAATGCTCCAATTTTAGTGCTTATGCGTAAAGTGATTCCAGCTATTGTAACGGGTTGTTCTGTCGTTATCAAACCAAGTGAAGAAACAACATTATTAACATTAAAAATCGCTGAACTTTTCCGTGATTCAACTATTCCAGCTGGTCTTATTCAAATCGTTCCAGGTACTGGCGAAACAGTTGGAACACAATTGGCAACTCATAAAGATATTCAACTTGTTTCATTAACAGGTAGTATGGGAGCAGGTAAAGCTGTATTCAAAAACGCAGCTGACAGCATTAAAAAACTTAACTTAGAACTAGGTGGAAATGCGCCTGTTCTTGTCACACAACACGCTGACTTAGATAAAGCTGTTGATTATATCGTTACTGCACGTATTAATAACGCTGGTCAAGTATGTACATGTCCAGAACGTATCTTTGTTCATGAAGATGTACATGATGACTTTATTAACAAAGTGAAAGATAAAATGGATGCGCTTCAAGTTGGAGATCCATATGATGAAAACACTGACTATGGTGCAATCATTAATCAAAAACAATTAGATAGTATTGATGATAAAGTTCAAGAAGCAGTAAAAAATGGAGCAGATTTAGTGTTAGGTGGTCATAAATTAGACCGTGAAGGATTCTTCTACGCTCCTACTATTTTAGATCATGTAAAAACGACTGATAGTGCTTTTAAAGAAGAAATTTTTGGTCCTGTTCTTGCTATAACTACGTATACAAACTTTGATGACGTTATTGATATGGCAAATGATACTAACGCTGGTCTATCATCTTATATTTTCTCTGAAAACTTAAAAGAAATTATGACAGCTACTGAACGTTTAAAATTTGGAGAAGTGTATGCGAATTGTGAGGCAGAAGAAGCAGTCAATGGTTATCACGCAGGTTGGAGAGAATCTGGCCTTGGTGGTGCAGATGGTATTCATGGTTTTGAAGAATATTACAATACAACTGTAAGTTATATTAGATGGTAAATTAAAAATAAAAAAAGAGAGCAAGAAAGAATGGCGTTACATTCTTTTTTGCTCTCTTTTTATTTATTTAATGCTTTATCAAGGGCTTGAATATTTTTTTTCATAATAGATTGAAACGTGAGTGTTTGGTCTTCTGATTGAGATTGAGACAATACTGCTAAATTATTAAAATTTACAGGTTGTGTTTGTGTCTCTTGACGAATCACATCGGTTATTTTTGAAGAAATATTTTGTTCATATAAAATATACGGTTCATGTGTGTCTTTTATTTGATTAATGAGCGCTAAGATGTCTTTCTGACTTGGCTCTTTATTATTCATACCACTAACCCCTTCTTGTTCGAAGTGATAACGTCGCGCTAAATATCCTAATGAATCATGAGAAATAATTACTTTATCTCGTTTAGGACGCGTCGTTATATTAGATAATGTATGGTCAATTTGTTTTAAATCTTCAACTAATTGTTTATAGTTATGCTCATAATATATACGATGTGTAGGATCTTTGTGAACTAAATCATCTTTAATTTTCTTTGCGAATTGTTGATCTAGTACTGGATCAAGCCAAACATGAGGATCATATGATGTTGCTTCATGATGATGTCCATGTTCATCGTGATCATCGTCTTCATTCACAAGGATTTGTTTATTTAAACTATTTGCAACCGCCAATTTCATATCATTATTATTCATTGATTTTGTAATTTTAGCCGCTACTGGATCAAGATGATCACTTGAATAAACAAATAAATCACTCTTTGCAATATTAATCATATCGCGTTGACTAGGTTCATATGTATGCATATCAGCACCCGGGGGATAAATCGTATCTACATCCACATATTTACCACCAATTTGTTTTGTAAAGCTTTCAAACGCAAAAACCGTAGTATAAATTTTCAATTTATTCTCAGTTGTTACTTTTTTATGTTTGTGAGTGATATCGCGATTTGTACTACAAGCAGATAATATGAGGCACAAACACATTAAACTGATGATTGCGATCATCTTCTTCACACAAACCCCTCCAAAACGTAATAATTTCGTTCTCAACTATATCTGTTCTTTTATAAAAAAGCAATGACTTTGTATTTAAATTTTTTATAATTTTTATATTCTAAATTTTATTTATGTAATGTTTTAATTTAGCGGAAATGTGATAAATAATACTAAGACATTATATAAGGAGTGAAGTAATATGGCTGAAGAAATTAAACAAGGTAACAATAAATTTTATGTAGGTGAAGACGAAAATAATCCTAAAGCAGAAATCACTTACAAACAAGTCGATAACAATGAAATTGAAATTGATCACACTGGTGTATCTGATGAATTAGGTGGTCAAGGTTTAGGAACTAAATTAGTTGACGCAGTTGTAGAACATGCTCGTCAAAATAATTTAAAAATTATCGCTTCTTGTCCATTTGCAAAAGATGTATTAGAAAAAAATGATAGTTACCAAGATGTTTATTTAGGATAAAAGTAAAATATCA